>DATJTM010000360.1:0-13688 GCA_035503395.1 Luteitalea sp. | reverse complement strand
TGCAGCCAACTCCGTCGACATCATCGCCACTGGCCCGAATCTCACCGGGCCCCATCTCGTTGCGCCGGTGATGTCCGCCAATGGCCGATACGTCGCCTGGGTGGAATTCGTAGGCCTCCGCGTCTTCGACCGTTCGACGCGCACCCTCCAGACGCACGCCGTTGGCGACGTGGTCGGCCCGGAACCCACCCGCGGCTGGATCTCAGAGATCGGCGGCATCAGCGAGGACGGACGCTACGTGGTGCTGAAGGTTCCGTGGAGTAGCACCTATCTCTCCGGATACGCACTGGTCCGGTTCGACCGACAGACAGGCACGCGCCTGATGCTGGCCCGGTCGACCCCCGAGAATCCTTCTCCTGACGTTCAGGGCGCCGCGATGAGTCGTGACGGGCAGACACTGGCATGGTTGGAGACGCCCTACGGTGGTCAGCCGCGCGTCATGGCATGGCTACCAGGCCTCAGCGCAGCGACGGAGGTGGGGAGGACGTGCTCGTTCTCGCACACGTATTCGGAGTCGCCCTGCATCAATGGCCCGGCGGTCACCGGCGACGGGCGGTTCATCCTGTACACCGCTGGCGGCCTGAACAGCGTGGAGGCGCTGGCGTACTACGACACCGCCACCGGCGCGCGCGATTACTATCCCGAGGCGCCGGGGATTGCAGGGCCGTGGCACCGGGGGCCCTACACGGGCGGTTTGAATGGGCGATTCGTCGGTGTTCGGAGCGGCGGCACGTCGGCACGTCCGCACGGCCTCTTCGGTCGAGCGACTCACGTGCTCGATCGGCTGACCGAGGCACCCGGTCGTGACCCCGTGGCCCTCAGCGATGACGGGCAGATCGTCCTGATGGACGGGTTCCCAGCCTCCATCGTCGATCGCCGGAGTGGACTCTTATTGGCCCTCCCTCTCACGCTCGGGCACGCACTCACGGGCGATGGCCGCTACGTGCTCGGCAGCGTCAACGACGCCGAAACCGGAGCGACGGAACTCCGCGTCATCGATCTCGACGGCGACAACGACGGCATGCTCGACGGCTGGGAACGGCAGTTCGGGCTCAATCCCGCCGATCCTGCTGACGCCACCGCCGACCCCGACGGCGACGGCCAGACCAACGCTGCCGAATTTGCCGCACGCTCGCATCCTACGGCGCAGGCATCGGCGACCAGGCTGTTTGCCGAAGGCGCCGGTGGCTCGTTCTTCGACACCACCATCAGCCTGTTCAACCCGGGGACGGTCGACAACGACATCGTCGTGCGGTTCCTGCCCACGACCGGCAGCCCGACGAATCGTGCGCTGAGGCTGGCGCCCAAGGGGCGCATTGATCTCTCGTCGTGCTGTCTGCCCACCCTGACCGCCACCGAGTTCGCCGTCGTCGTCGAAGCGACCAGCCCTGTCGTCGCCGACCGCCGCATGACGTGGGACCTCGTCACCGGCTACGGCAGTCACGCGAGCACCGGCGTCGCCGCTCCAGCGACGACGTGGTACTTCGCGGAAGGCGCCACAGTCGGTGGGCTGCAGACGTTCCTGTTGCTGCAGAATCCCGGCACCGTGGATGGCGTCGCCGACATCGAGTACCTGCTCGCCAACGGTACGCAGGTGACGCGGTCGCACGCCGTGCCGGCTGGCAGCCGTGTGACGGTCTGGGTAAATCAGGAGGGGGCGCCGCTCGGATCGAACGAGTTTGCCACCGTCGTGCGCTCCACCGTACCGATGGTCGCCGAACGGGCGCTCTACCGCGATGCCGGCGGGCAGGTGTTCGCGGCAGGCACCAACGCGATCGGGGTCACGGCCCCCGCCGACCGCTGGTTCTTCGCCGAAGGCACGACCCGTGGTGGCTTCGACACGTTCGTACTCGCCGCGAACCCGTCGGATGCGCCGGTCACCGTCGATGCGACGTTCTCGGGGACGACGGGACCGGGTGCGCCGGTCAGCGTCAGCCGCTCGTACGTGGTCGCGCCACGCAGCCGCCTCACGATCTGGGTGAATCAGGAGGATGCGCTGCTCGCCGATGCGGACATCAGCACGACGCTCCAGGCCAGCGGACCGATCGTCGCCGAGCGGGCGATGTGGTGGCGCAACGGTGGCCCCGAGTGGATCGAGGGACACGTCGAGTTCGGCGCCACGGAGACGGGCACCAGCTTCGCGATCGCGGACGCAGCGACACTGCCTTTGTACCCCCTGCCCTCGCAGGAGGTGACGGAGACGTATGTGCTCGTCGGGACGCAATCGACGACGCCCGGTCGGCTTCGGCTTACGGCCTATCCCAGCAGTGTCAGCCCCTGGATTCCGCCCGACCAGTTGGTTCGCGAAACGCCGACGACAGGTCAGCGCACCACGCTGCTCATGAGCCAGGTGTTCCCGTTCATCAAAGGCAGCTTCTCCGTCGTCGTCGAGTCGCTCCCGGTCGAAGGCACGCCGGTGCCAATCGTCGTGGAACGCGCGATCTATTCGGGCGGTCTCGCCGCTGGCGCTGCCGCCAAAGCGACGAAGCTGCAGTAGCGACCGGAGGGCGGGCGCCTCGGCCTTCGACGATGCTCAGGCCAGTCCTGAGCACGCCGCGGGACGGAGAGGCGCCCCTACCTTCCAGACCGAACCGGCCGACGGCCGAACGACGAAGGCCGTCGCGTTTCGCCGTTCCTCGTTCGTCGTTCTTATGTAAGCGCTCGCTGCCAGATTTCGTCGGTCTGCGGATCGCTGCCGACGACGAAGATGTGTGAGCCGACCCGCGCGAAGCCGTGCTTGGCGTAGAACGCCTTGGCGCGCGGGTTGCGTTCCCACACCCCCAGCCACATGGTCGCGGCACCCATGCGTCGTCCCTCGTCGAGTACCGCGTGCATCAGCGTCGCGGCCACGCCGCGGCCGTGCCATGCCTGGTCGACGTAGAAGCGCCACAGTTCCAGCGCCGCCGGATCGTCGACGCACTCGGGGGCCTCGACGCGCCGAATCTGCGCGAACGCCAGCAGCACACCGTCGGCATCCCGTGCGAGCAGCGTCGTGATCCTGGCGTCGGCGAGTTCCCGCGCCTGCGCCTCCGGCGTGTATGCCGACGCGAGGTAGGCCTCGAGGTCAGACGGGTCGTTGTCTGCTGCGAATGCCGTGTGAAACACGCGACGCCCGAAAGCTGCCAGACGTGACGCATCGGTGGGCTGCGCCGGTGTCACCTGGACGACAGGGCGCTTCGACTCACCTGGAGACGACGGGGGAACCACGCGACGGTCACCAGCTCCTGACGAGCGGACGCCCGATCAGCTCACGACCCGGCCACGGGATCGCGGCGAGCATGACCAGTAACGACATCGTGACGAAGATGAGCGCGGCGCGCGCCGCGGTCCGTCCGTCGTTCGCCCTGGAGACCTTCGCCATGCCGGCCTCGGCCATGCCGATCGCCACGAACATCATCGAGGTGTGCTCGACGATGAAGAAGCGCAGGCCCTTGTTGGCCATGGCGGCACCGAAGTCGGACCACGCCGCCTGCGCCAGGGGGCTGATGAAGAGCAGTGCGACGCCGAGCAGGAACTGCAGTCGCAACGCGCTCAGGTACACGTGGTACGGCACGCGGATCGGCGACGTGGTCGGCGCCTGCCGTCCGGCCGGCAGGATGCTCATCGCCAGCAACCAGAGCGCCGCCGCGAGCACGACCCAGCGGTTCAGGCCGTGCAGGAAGATGATGATCGGATACAAGGCCGCCATGGTGCGGCCCATGGTACGTCAGCGGCCGACGTGTCCGAGGGCCCAGGCGGCCTGACGACGCACTTCGCGATCGGCATCCTGCAGCGCGGCGGTCAGCACCAGCGTCGCGCGCGTGTCGCCAATCGTGCCGAGCGCCCATGCCGCGCGGCGACGAACGTCCGGCTGGGTGTCGGCCATCGCATCCAGCAGACCCGGGACGGCGCGCGTGTCCTCGATCGTCCCGAGCGCCCACGCGGCCTGCGCGCGCACGTCGGCCTGGGTGTCGCGCAATGTCTTCACGAGGTCGTCCACGCCGCGCTGGTCCTCGATCGCGCCCAGCGCCCACGCGGCCTGCCGGCGAACACTGGGCTGCGAGTCCTTCAGTGCCACCAGCAAGGCGGGCACGCCGCGCTGGTCGTCGATGGCGCCGAGCGCCCAGGCGACGCGGCCACGGACCGTGGCATCGGCGTCGCGAACCAGGCGCGAGAGCGGCTCGGTGGCCCGCACGTCGTCGATCGCGCCGAGCGCCCAGGCCGCCTTGGCGCGCACCGCGGCCACCGAATCGCCGAGGCGCCCGATGACCGGCATCACCGCGCGCGCATCGTCGATGGCGCCCAGCGCCCACGTCGCCTGCTCGCGCACCGTCGCGTCCTGATCGTCGAGGCGCGCGATCAGCGGTTCCACCGCACGGGCATCGTCGATCGCGCCGAGGGCGTACGCGGCGTGGCGCCGGACGACGCCACGCGTATCGCCAAGCGTCTTCACGAGTCGATCGAAGGCCGGCGCGCCGATCGCGGCGAGGGCGCGCGCGGCCTCCCATCCAGGCGACGTCGCGTCGCGTTCGCTGTCGTTCCAGCCCTCACCGACGTAGCAGGTCGATGGGTGCAGCGGCGTCTCGTCGGCCAGCATGCCGAAGAGGACGTCGAGGGCCGGCGCCGCCGCCGCGCGGCGCTCACGCAGCGCGCAGGCGATGAGCGCCCTCGCCTCGGGCACCGGCGAGGCCGCCTGCTCGATCAGCGCGCTGATCGGGAGGCTGCGGAACGCGGCGAGCGGATCCGTGCGTCGCGCCTGGGCAGACGTCGGCAGCGGCTGGACGGCGAGCATGGCGAGGATGACGACGGCGGCGGCGCGACGCATGGGTGACTCTCCTCTTACTCGTTGCGGTCGGCGATGCGGGCCAGCGCAAAGGCGGCCATGCGGCGCACTTCGGGGTCCGTGTCCTTGAGACCGGCGATGGCCAGTTCCTGCGCGCGCGCATCACCGACCTGGCCGAGTGCGAAGTAGGCCTGCTTGCGCACCGAGGTGTTGCTGTCCTTCGCGGCGCTCATCAGCGCCTCGACGGCGCGGATGTCGCGGATCTGGCCGAGGGCGAAGGCCGCCTGCTCGCGAACCTCGGGGTCGGTGTCCTTCAGCGCGGTCTGCAGCGGCGCGATCGCCTCGGCAGAACGCAGCTGGCCGAGCGCGAAGACGGCCTGCTGACGGACGTCGGCCGTGCCGTCGCTGACGGCAGTCGTGAGGGCGGGCACCGCGCGCACGTCGCGCAACTGGCCGAGCGCCTGGGCGGCCTGGCGGCGGATGTCCGGATCGGTGTCCTTCAGCGCCGCGACGAGCGGCTCGAACGCCGCGGGATCCTTCTGACGGGCCAGCGAGAAGAGCGCCTGGCGACGGACCTGCACGTCCTGGTCGTTGAGCAGCCCGGCCAGCGCCTTCTGCGCCCGCGGATCGCGGTTGTTGCTCAGCGCGTGGGCGGCCTGGCGTCGCATGTCGGCATCGGTGTGCGACAGGACGGAGATGAGCGCGTCGACGACCGACGGATCGCGGAATCGCGACAGCGTGTGCAGGGCCTGACGACGCACTTCGGCGTCGGAGTCCTTGAGCGCGTCGGTCAGCGCAGCAACCACGCGCGGATCGGGCGGCGTGCGTGTGTTGCCCTTGGCCGGAGCACCAGGCTTGATGTCGACGGCGGCGACGGCCGGCACCTTGGGCGCCGCCGGCGACTGCACCATCGCCATGGCCATTGCCATGGCCGGTGCCGCGTGCTTCATCACGTCGAAGTCGAAATCGAACTCCAGCGCCGCGCTCGCGTCCGCCGGTGTCGTGATCGCTATCGGCGCCGGCATCGGCGTCGGCGCCACGACGGCGGTGTGCGCCACGGCCGGGGCGGGCTCGGGGGCCGGCATCGGCATCGGTTCCTGACCGGTTGCGTCGGCCAGCGCCGGCGCGGTCGGCGCGGACGCGGCGATCGGCAGAGTGGTCGGCTGGCGCCGCGCTGGCCGCGGCCGCTCGGTCGGCGATGCGGGCACGGCGCGGGTGTCGACACCCGGTGCCTGCCAGAGATCGAGCGCCGACATCGGGGCGACCACGCCGAGCGTGATCAGGCCAACGGTCGCGCAGGCGCGCAGTGTGAGCGCGCGGCGGGGCCGCGAATCATCGAGGATTGCCATGAGTCGTCCTTCCAGTTCGGAGGGGCGGGCCATCGCCACGCCACCAGCCAGGGCCAGGGAGTCGGAGCGCTGGCGCGCATCGCGCGCCACGTCCAGCAGATGCGAGGCGTACTCGGGGGCCGGCGTCCCGGCGGCGAGCACGAGGTCGTCGCAGGCGCGTTCGCGCTCGCGACGGATGGCGCGGCGTGCCACCCACGCCAGCGGGTGGAACCAGAGCAGCGCGAGGGCGACGTCGGCCGCGACCTGCGTGAGGCAGTCGCGACGGCGCACGTGTCCGAGTTCGTGCAGCAACACCGACTCGAGACGATCGGCCGTCCAGGCATCGGCGTCGGTCGGCATCACGACGGCGGGCCGCAGGACACCGCACGCCATCGGCATCGACACGCGATCGGAGCGCAGGAAACGGAGCCGCCGCGGCACGCGCATGATGCGCGCCAGTCGACGCGCGGCCGGCAGCCAGGGTGCCCGGCCGGGCACCCGCATGCGCGTCACGCGAGCCGCCTGGATGCGCGAGACGACGACGCGGGTCAGCAGGAGGAGCGCACCGAGGCCCCACAGCACGGCCAGCATCGGCATCCCGTTGACGCTGTCGCGCAGCACACGCAGCAGCCGGCGCGTGTCGTCGGCGACGCCGGCTACCGCGTTCGGCTGCGCCGCGGCTTCGTGGTGCGCGGACACCGTCGGGACGTCGCGCGCCGTGAGCATCGCGGTGCCGGCGATGTCGTCGCCGCTGGCTTCCGGCGTCGTCGCCGGCAGGGCCTGCGGCGTCGTTGGCGCAGACGGTGTGGTCGGCTTCGAGGCGACGGCCACCGGACGGAATTCGGCCGGCAGCAAGGGCACGCGCAGCGCAGGCAAGGCGGCGGAGAGCGCCGGCACGAGGACGGCGCCGATCATCGCCGCCACCCACACGGCGTGGCGGACGGCAGCGGTCGCCCGTCCGCGCGAGACGACGCTGAACAGCGCGGCGACGCCGAGCACGAAGGTTGCCTTGACGAGGATGTCGAGGACCATGGTGATTACTCCGGTCGCGCGCGGCGCGCGTCGATGAGGGCCTGCAGGCGATCGAGCTGGTCGGTGGAGAGGCCGGTGGACGCGCCGTCGATGAGGGCGGCGACCGCGTCCTCCGTCGAACCATCGAAAAACGTCCGCACGAGGTGCTTGAGCGCCGAGCGCTTGGCGGTGTCGCGCGGGATGGCCGTGAGGTAGACGTAGCGCGGCCCGTCCTGCTCGTGGCGGATGAGGCCCTTGCCTTCGAGGATGCGCAGCAGCGCGCGCACGGCCGAGTAGCCGGGGGCGTCGGGCAATGCCGCCTGCACGTCCGCGGCCGTGCTCCGGCCACGTGCGAACAGCACGTCGAGGATCTGCCGCTCGCGGCGGCTCACGTCCAGGTGCCTTGGGGCAGGCGTTTTCTTCACGTCGCGTCCTGTTCCTGTGCCTGAGTGATGCTGAAAATTTAGCAGTGCTGGAAAATTAGCAGCCCACGGTACGGGTGTCAATACGATCAGATCGGGAACCGGGTTCCGGGCACCGGGTTCCGGGTTCCGGGTTCCGGGTTCGAACGTCGGGGAGGCCACCGAACCCGGTTCCCCGTACCCGGTACCCGCCCTAGAACCGATACAAGTAACTTGCCTTGAGAAACACGCCACGGTGCGACGTGAGGTATTCGCCTGTCTGCGGCTCCCAGTGGTCCTCATCCCAGCGCCGACGTTCGTACAGCGAGCCGTAGCCGGCAAACACGACGGTGCCGGGGCGCGGTTCGTAGGAGCCGAGGAAGTCGGTGAGGACCCGTTCGCGCTGGCCGTCGTACCGCACGATCGCGCGGGCCGCCAGCGCCTTGGTGAACTGGTACGTCGTGCGCGTGTTGATGAGCGTGACGGTGTAGACACGCTCGTTCGTCGAGGCCCGATCGAACGCAACACGATAGAACTCGAGGCCGGTCGTCACGCGGCCATTCGGTTGCACGGTCGCGCCCAGCGTGAAGTTGGTCGACCGGCCCTGGAAGGGATCGACCTCGTCGTAGAACGTGGCGCCGCCGCGATTGACGTTGCCGTACGGGCGTAACCACCGGAACAGCTGTCCCTGCGCCTGCAACCGCACGCGATCGTTGTCGTACTGCCGCCCCAGCCACGCTTCCTTACCGAAGATCTTGTCGATGCGGACGAAGCCCTGGCGGCTGAAGCTGAAACGGCCACCGGTCACGCTCACGTACTCCATCGCGTCGTTGATCCGGTCGCGCCCGCCCTGGAAGAACGTGAACGGGCTGATGCGGCGGATCCACGGATACTTCGTCTTGTCCGGATAGAAGTTGTAGTCGACGTAGGCCCAGCCCGACGTCAGACCGACGCGATTGAGGAACGCCGTGTCCATCACGAAGCCGCGGTCGTAGTGTTCGACCTGCGCCTGCGTGTTCACGCGCTGGCTGCTGTAGCCGTAGGTGACCTGCGTGCCGACACCGCTCTGCGATGTGCCATCGTCTTCGTGCGTCGACGAACCGAGCACGAAGCCCGTGAGCCGTTGCGAATGTCCCATGCGCAGATTGAGATCGGCACCAGCCGTCGCATTCTGGCGGCCGGCAAACGACGTGAATGTGCTCAGCGCACCGGCGTAGCTGCCCGGCGCCAGGCTCATTTGTGCGCGCGCCACCTGCCACAACTGCTCGCGCCCCCGCCGCGGATCGTTCACGTCCTCGATGCGGCCCGGCGCCTGATCCACTGCTGTCAGTGATGCGAACGACACACGGCCGGCGGTGCCGGTCAGCTTCGCGCCGAAGATCGGATCGACGATGCGACGGGTGTGGACCGCGTACAGCATGCTGGCGTCGCCCTGCGCGTTGCCGGCGAGGTTGAACGCGCCGGCGCCCTCCATGAAGAAGGGACGCTTCTCCGAGAAGAACACCGGGAAGCGCTGGTTCACCTCGACCTGTACCGCATCGCTCTCGACCTGACTGAAGTCGGGATTCAGTGTCGCTTCGAGCGTCACCGTCGACGACAGGCCCCACTTGCCGCTGATGCCCATCTCGCCGGTGTTGCTCGAAAGCCACGACGGCGTGTCGGCCTTCGAATCGCTGTGGACGTAGGTCGCCGAGGGAATGATCTCGCGCAACGGCGGCGCCTTCAGGTCGCGAAACGTGAGCGACGCATGCGTGTCGAACACCCAGCGTCCCGGCTGCAGGGCGGGCCAGGCGACCGACACACCCGAACGGCTCACACGACGCCAGAACAGCACGCCCATCCGGACCTGGTCGCCGCCGTTGAATCTCAACATCTGCAGCGGGATGCGGACTTCCACGGCGTAGCCCGTGGGGGTGGACTTGCCGGCGCTGTCCCAGACCCAGTCGGGCGACAGGTCCTCGTTACCCGACACGGTGTTGATCATGTCCATCTGGATGCCGCTCGGATTCACCATCAGGTGGTACGAGGTCTGCCCGGTGCCGAGCGCATCGAGGCTCAGGCCCACCCAGTCGTCGGGAAAGATGTTGTCGCGCCGCGTGATCGACGTCTTGACGCCCGCCGGATCGGGATCGTCGCACTTGAACGCGAAGTAGACCGCCTGATCGTCGTACGCGATCCAGACGCTGGTCTCCTGTTTGATGGTGTCGCCGTGCAACGGGTTGTACGAGCGCCAGCCATCACCGAGCGGTTGCGGCGTGCCGCTCCAGGGCTGGTCGTCGAGCACGCCATCGATCACCGGCGGGGTGGTCGTCCGCATCGCCTCCAGTTGCGGTCGGGTCGCCGCCGCGGTGGCGGTCGGGGCCGGGGCTGACGTCTGTGCAACAGCGGCACTGCCCGACAGCGCGGCCACGAGGAGCCCCACACCGATGAGGCGCACAGGGGCGGGACGGCGAGGACATGTCGCCAGCGAACCGGGGGGCGAAGAAATTCGCACGATGGAAGCAGTAGACGGAATCGGGGGCTGCAAGGTTTACGAGCCAGCCACCGACGGCGGGTGCGCCGCCGGCACCCGCCGTGCGATGCTCAACGGTGCCCGCATGCTCGAACGCCTGGCATCGATGATTGGGGAAGGTCTGGTCGCCCTCGACCAGGACCTCCGGTACGTCTTCATGAACGAGGCCGCCGAGCGGCTGCTCGGCGTGCCGGCCGCTGCCGTCCTGGGCCGGCGGCCCGAAGACGTGATGTCGCCCGAAATGCTGGCGCTGGCGATGCCCCACGTCGACCGGGCCCGGTCGACCGGCGAGCCCGCCGTCTACGACCTGCCGTGGGGCGACCGCTGGTTCGAAAATCGCCTCTACCCCTCGGCCGACGGCCTGGTCATCCTCTTCATCGACGTCACGGAGCGTCGCCTCGCCGCCGCGACCACGGAACGTCGCGAGGCGCTGCATCGCTTCCTCGTCACGATGCTCGAGGACACGCGCCACCTGCGCGACCCCGACGTGGTGCTGTGGACCTGGGTGCAGGGCCTCGGCCTGTACCTGGGCGCGGCGCGCTGCTTCTTCGCCGAACTCGACGAGGCACAGGCGTACGTGACCATCGGGCGCGACTATGTCGACGGCGTGCCGTCGCTGGCCGGGCGCTTGTTCCTCGAGGACTTCGGGGCCGAAACAGCCGCCTTGCTCCGCCGGGGCGACAACTTCGTCGTCGCCGACACACATACCGACGCGAGGACGTCGGGCACCGCCAGCCGCGACGCCTTCGATGCCATCGGCGTACGCAGCGTCATCGGCGTGCCGCTGCTGGACAAGGGTCGCCTCGTCGCCATCCTGTCGGTCCACATGCCGAAGCCGCGGCAGTGGTCGGTGGAGGACGTGGTGCTGCTCGAACGGGTCGCCGAACTCACCTGGTTCGCCGTCGCCCATGCCCGCACGGAAGCCGCGCTGCGCGAGAGCCGCGACGTGCTCGCCCTGGCGATGCGCGGCGGGCGCATGGGCGCCTGGTCGCGCAATCTCACAACCGGCCAGGTGTGGTGGAGCCGCGAACTCGAGGACATCTTCGGGCTGCCCGTCGGCGGGTTCAACGGCACCGAGGAGGGCTTTCTCGCCTACCTCCACGACGACGACCGCCCTCGCATGGAGGCCGCCGTCGGCGATGCGATCCGGACCCGAACCGACTACACGGTCGAATTCCGCTTCCGCCACACGGATGGTCACTGGCACTGGATGGATGGTCGTGGACGCGCCGTCTACGGCGACGATGGCGCCCCGGTCTGGCTGTACGGGATCGGCATCGACATCACGGACCGCAAGGCGTCCGAACAGGCGCTGGATGCCGCGCGCGCGATTGCCGACGCCGACGCCGAGCGCCTCCACCTGGCGATGGCCGCCGCCCGTCTCGGTGACTGGAGCTGGGACACCACCTCGGATGTGGTCAGCTTCTCGGAGCGCGGCGCCGAGGTCTTCGGCGTCGAGCCCGGCACGACCACGACGTGGACCGAACTGCGCCAGCACTACCTGCACGCCGAGGACGTACCGCGAGCCCAGGCCGCCGTCGAGGCCGCCATCGCGTCACGTGGCGATTACGCAATCGAATACCGCATCCAGGATGCGCGCGGCCGGCAGCGCTGGGTGTCGGTCCGTGGTCGGGCCCGGTTCGACATCGCCGGCCGGCTGCTCGGCATGCTCGGCGTGGTCCAGGACATCAGCCACGATCGCTGGCTGCTCCGCCTCGACGATGCGGTGCGGGCCCTGTCTGGCGCCGACGAGATCATGGCGGTCGTCGCCGAGATGCTCGGCCATCACCTGGGCGTCCAGCGCTGTACTTATGCCCGGGTCGACATGGAGCGGTCGCTCTTCATCGTGGCGGGCAACTACACGGACGGCGTGTCCAGCATGGTGGGCACCTATCCATTTGCGCTGTTCGGCCTCGAGTTCGCGAGTGTGCTGACCCGGGGCGACGTGCTGACCATCGAGGACGTCGCCACCGACCCTCGTGTGACGTCGGCGGAGCGAGAGGCGCTCGCAGCGCCGCGGATCGCCGCGGTGCTGGCCGTGCCGATCATGAAGCGCGGCACCTTGGTGGCCGTCCTTGCCGTGCACGCCAGCGAGCCGCGACGCTGGCACCACGAGGACGTCGAACTCGTGGTGCAGGTCGCGAGCCGATATTGGGAGTCGCTCGAACGGGCGCGCATCGAAAAGGACCGCGCCGACCTGCTGTCGCGCGAGCGCCTCGCGCGTCACGAGGCCGAGGAGCAGAGCCGACGGCTGTCGCTGCTGTCGGAGGAGGCCGAAGGGGCCAGCCGCGCGAAGGACGAGTTCATGGCGATGCTCGGCCACGAGCTCCGCAATCCGCTGGCGCCGATCCAGACGGCCCTGCAGTTGATGCGGTTGCGCGGCGACGTCGGATCGGAGCGCGAACGCATCGTCATCGAGCGGCAGGTGCGGCACCTCACCCGCCTCGTCGACGACCTGCTCGACGTGTCCCGCATCGCGCGCGGCAAGGTCGAACTCAAGCTCGCCCCGGTGGAGACCGCGGAGGTCGTGGCGCGGGCCATCGAGATGGCCAGCCCGCTCCTCGAACAACGCACGCACACGCTGGACGTCGACGTGCCGCGACTCGACCTGCCGATGTTCGGCGACGCGGCCCGCCTCAGCCAGGTCGTGGCCAACCTGCTCACCAACGCGGCCAAATACACACCGCCGGGCGGCCGCATCACGCTCGTCGCCTACGAAGACGGCCCCGATGTCGTGCTGTCGGTCCGCGACAGCGGCATCGGGCTGAGTGCCGAGATCCTGCCGACGGTGTTCGATCTCTTCGTACAGGGCCGGCAATCGAGCGACCGCGCCGATGGCGGACTCGGGCTCGGCCTCACCATCGTCCGCAACATCGTGGAACAGCATGGCGGCAGCGTGACGGCCCACAGCGACGGCCCTGGTCTCGGCAGCCAGTTCGTCGTGCGGATTCCGTTGACGCCGGCGCATCTGCGGCCCGTGCGCGGGCCCCAGGGCGCGCCAGAGACGATGGTGTCGAAGGCACCCGTGCGCGCCTCGCGTGTGCTGGTCGTCGACGACAACGAAGACGCCGCCGAGATGCTGGCGCATGTGCTGACCGCGCAGGGACACGAGACCCGCGTCGCCCACGACGGCGTCGAGGCACTGCGCGCCTGCGAGGACTTCCGGCCGGGCGCCGCCTTCCTCGACATCGGGCTGCCGGTGATGGATGGGTATGAGCTGGCAACGAAGCTGCGTCAGGTGCCGGGCCTCGAGGACATCCGCCTGATTGCCGTCACCGGCTACGGGCAGGAGTCCGACCGCCGGCGGACGAGGGCGGCCGGCTTTCAGCATCACCTCGTCAAACCCGTCGACATCAGCATGCTGGAGGCGTTGCTCGCGTGACTACATATGCAGCCCTGCTGCGGGGCATCAACGTCGGCAAGGCCAAGCGGATCGCGATGGCCGACCTGCGCCGGCTCGTCGAGGAGGCCGGCTTCGAGGCGCCGCGCACGCTGTTGAACAGCGGGAACGTCGTCTTCGACGGGCCGGAGCAGGCCCCGGCCACCATCGCCACGAAGCTCGAAGCTGCGATCGAGGCGGCGGTCGGCTTCCGCAGCAACGTCATCGTCGTGACGGCGGATCTGGTCGACACGGTCGTGCGCGAGAACGCCCTCGCCGAGGCGTGCGACAACCC
>DATJTM010000359.1:0-2271 GCA_035503395.1 Luteitalea sp. | reverse complement strand
ATTGCAGAAGTTCACGATTTCACAATTTCACGTACACCGCCACGCAACGAACCATCGAGGCCGGACGACATGTCGGGCAACCTGCCGAAGCTCCCTGCGCAAGCCGGCGTCCCGAGGTGCCCCGAGTACTGACCTTCTTGGTGCAATTCTGAAATTGTCGAATTCTGAAATTTCCTACTGGTAGCTCCGAATGAAGCTGACCGGGCGGCCCGTCGTGAGTGTGGCGACGAACAGATCCGTGCGCGCGAAACCGTCCATGTCGCGGCCGACCGGTAACCCGAGGTAGTACAGAACCGTCGGCAGCACGTCGACGATCGCCCCCACCGTCTTGCGGCCCGGCGACACGTAGCGGCCGTAGGCGAGCAGGAATCCGTCCGAGCGGTTCGCCTCGCCTGCGAGGCCCGCATCGTCGACGAGCCGATCGCGGACCCGGGCGAACGGGCTGGCTGGCTCGAGACGATAGCCCGACACGACCAGCAACAGGTCGTCGTCGCCGAGGCGGTCGACGACGCGGCCGACCTCGTCGTCGATGAACTCGTAGGCGGCATCGAGTTCGCGGCGCGCCCTCGGATCGACACGACCGCCCAGCGCCGCGTCGCCGAGCGCAGTGAGCGCCGTGTAGCGCAACGCCCCAACCTGCACGTCGCGGCCAGCCAGCGCCGTCTCGAAGCGAGTGCGACGCGCGAGATCGGCCTGCCGCGAACCCGCAGCGGTGATGGCGCCGTCACCCAGCACCTGGCCGACCTGCAGCCGGGTGTCGCGCGCCAGCGGCCACCCGGCCGTGACGGCGAGCACGCCCGAGGCATCGAGCACGCGCCACAGTGGCGCGCCACGCAGGTCATCGGGTGGCACCGGCGCGCCGCGCAACATGCCGGAGTAGGTCAGGAGATCGGCGAAGACGTAGCGGGGCAGCAGGTCGAGCTCGAGGAATCCGCCGCGGTAGTGCTCGCGTGCGGCGACGCCGGTGCCGTGCGGGTAGCGGCCGGTCGCGACCGACGCCCAGACCGGCTCGGGCTGGCGCGGCTCAATCGAGAACAAGGTCAGCGACGCGCCGCCGTCGAGCACCCGACCGAGGTGCGGCAGCCGCCCTTGCGCGGCGGCCGGCGACACGTAGTCGAGCGACGCGCCATCGAGCAGCACGATCCAGACGCGGCCGGCGGGCGGTTCACGCAGCGACGCGTCGACGGCCCGCACCGCCGAACGGCCCGACGGCTTCGTGTCGCCCGGGCCTCTCGCCACGAGCGGCAACGCCACCGCCGCGAGCACCGCAATGCCGAGCAGGCTGCCGCCGACCCGGCTGCCCCGTCGGCCGAAGCCGTAGTGCACCAGCGCGATCAGCAGGAGTACGCCGGCAGTCGCCGTCAGCGTCAGCGCCGCCGCCACGAAGCGACGGACGGCTGGCGGCGACAGCGACGGTTCGTAGGCCGACAGATTCAACCACGCGAGCAGCGCGCCGAGGCCGACCACGAGCGCGGTCATCCAGGCCAGCAACCGGAAACTGAGCCAGCCGGGACCGCGGCGGGTCGACAGGTATCGGGCGAGGCTGGCCAGGAAGAAGCCCGCTGCCATCGTCGTGCCCGCGGTGGCGAGCAGACGCCAGCCAAGGGAGAAGACCACGCCCGCCCGCAACGGCACATGGGGGTTGAGCAGGAGCACGACGTGCCCCAGCATCACCGCGCCGAGGGCGCCAGCCACGAGGGCGTTGGTCAGCAGACGCAGGTAGGGCATGGGTATGCGCTATGCTGCCCGGGATGATCGTGGACGAGCAGGCCGAGGTGCTCGGGAATCGTACGCTCTCGGCAGAGTACAACGTCGTCTCGCTCGCGGCGCCTGAGGTGGCCGCCGCCGCGCGGCCCGGGCAGTTCGTCATGGTGAAGACGAAACCGGGCCTCGAACCGCTGCTGCGACGGCCCTTCTCCATCTTCGAGATCCTGCGCGGCGCCGATGGCGCGCCGATGGGCGTCAGCGTCCTGAACAAGCGGATCGGGCTCGGCACCGGCCAGTTGTTCGACGTCGCGCCGGGGGCGCGCCTGTCGTGCCTCGGCCCGCTCGGGCAGCCGTGGCCGCTCGTCGAGCCGCCGACGACGGCGTGGATGGTGGCCGGCGGCGTCGGCCTCGCGCCGTTCGCGACGCTGGCGGAATCCCTGATGGCGAAAGGCGTGACGACGCGTCTGTTCTACGGCGCTCGACGCGGTGACGACCTGTACTACGCCGACTGGTTCGTCGAACGCGGTGTCGACGTCGTGATCGCGACCGAGGACGGCAGTCGCG
>DATJTM010000358.1:0-7071 GCA_035503395.1 Luteitalea sp. | reverse complement strand
CGGTCTTCGAACCAGCGGCCGGAGCCCAGTGCGTATCGAGGTCCGTGTCGAGGACGAGCTCTGGTCGGAAGCCTCGCTCGTCGGGCGCATAAATGCTGCTCGCGGTGACCTTTGCGCCGGCCGGTACCAGCGATGTCCCATACACCCGATCGATCAGCGCGCGCATGCCCGCGAGCACCTTGACGTCGCTCTCGTGAATCAGCCCGCGATCGTCGGGCGGCACGTTGAGCAGCAGCGTGCAGTTGCGGCCGACCGACGTCTCGTACAGGCGCAGCAGGTTACGCGGCGACTTGACGCGCGCATTCTCCGCGGCGCGCCAGAACCAGCCGGGTCGAATCGATACGTCGCACTCGCCCGGCACGTAGTCCTTGCCGAGCGCCGACCCCTCCGGCAGGTCCATGCTGAGCGGCGTGCCGGGCACGTAGCGATCGCGATCGAGCATCGCCCAGTTGGTCAGCGGCGCCTCGCCGCGCTCGTTGCCGATCCAGCGTACGCCGGGACCACCATCGCTGAAGATCACGGCCTTCGGCTGCAGGCGTCGGACCACCTCGTGGAAGCGCGGCCAGTCGTACACCTGGCGCTTGCCGTTCGGTCCTTCACCATTGGCCCCGTCGAACCACACCTCGAAGATCTCGCCGTAGTTGGAGAGCACGTCCTCGAGCATGCGCACGAAGACGTCGTTGTACTCCGGTGTGCCGTAGGTCGGGTGATTGCGATCCCACGGTGAGAGGTAGACGCCGAACTTCAGCCCCTCGGCTCGCGCCGCATCCGACAGCTCGCGCAGCAGATCGCCCTTGCCGCCGCGCCACGGACTCGCGGCGACCGTGTGCGCTGACTCCTTCGTGGGCCACAGGCAGAACCCGTCGTGATGCTTGGCGGTGACGATCACGCCCTTCATGCCGGCCGCCTTGAAGGTCCGCACCCACTGCCGCGCATCGAGCTGCGAGGGGTTGAACACCGCCGGCTGCTCGCGACCGGTACCCCATTCGGCGCCGGTGAACGCGTTCGGACCGAAGTGGACGAAGGCGTTGAGCTCCATGCGCTGCCATTGCAGCTGCTGCGGCGTCGGGACGGGGTCAACGATGGGCGGCGCATCGGCCGGGCGTCCGAGCATGCTGCCAAATTGGCCAGCCGGTGGGACCTCGCCCGAGGGCCGCGTTGGGACAACGGGCCCTACCTTCCTCTCCGCCTGTCCAGAGGGACGGCTTGGCTGCGTTGGCCTCTGAGCCGTGCCGACGACGGTGGCGGTCGCACACAGCGTGGCGACAATGGCGGAACGCATGCGGAAGGATAGATCACGCCCCGCCAGCACAGTCGCGCTGGCGAGAGCCAGGCGATCGCCGCGATTCTCGACGGCCGTGTGAAGTCCGCGGCATTGTGTTCCGCGATGCCGGCCAACTTGTATCGCCCGCCCGCCGATCGCATCGCGGCCCGGGAGACCCATTTGGCCGTCGTGCTGACCGAGGGCCGCAACCCGCGAGATTCGCCGCATGTTCGCCGCGGTCGGCCAAGAGGTCACGCGCCTGAACCGCAACGCGTTCGGGCCGGTATCGCTCGGGGATCTGCGGGTCGGCGCAGTCAGGGACATACCAGTCGCCACATTCGAAAGTGAGAAGCGGACGCGCCGGCGGCGCGTCCCTACCGAGTTGGCGTTCAAGCGGAGCGACGTCGCGCCGATGCCTCAGGTATGGGTGCCCGGCTCGGATTCGCCGACGTGCTGCTGTCCAAGCTGGCCGACGTGCCGCCGCCTCCGGCGGCGCCTGGCGAGCGGATGGCGCGCATCGCAAGTCCGTCCTGGGTCCATCGCCTCGAGCCGCTGCGTGCGGCTTCTGCCACGGTCTTCCACTCGCGCTATGCGCACCCGGCGTCTGCAGCGCCTGGTGTGGGCGGGATCCCGGTGGACGCCACGCGGGAGCCGCGTCGTGGTGGCTCGACGGCGCCGTTCGAACCCGTGGCGCCGCCCGTCACCCCGGTGCGCCGTGCGCCACGCAACCCGCGTGAGCGGGTCGGCATCGAGCTCCTGAACCGGCTCGGCGCCAACATCAACGGCGCCGCCAGCGACGAGCAGATCCGCAGCGCGTACCGTCGGCTCCTCCGTGAGTCCCATCCCGACATGCACCCGACCGCCGACGCTCACGCGCTCGACGGGCACACGCGCAAGTTGCGCGCCGTGGTTCGGGCCTGGGAAGTCTTCGAAGGCCGCGCCGCCGCCTGACCGCCTCAGGCCTCCGCGCGCAATCCCGCAATCAGCCGCCCGACCCCCGCCGCGACCGTGTCGCGATCGAGGGCCCCGAACGACACCCGCAACGCACACCTGTCGGTCACGCCGAACGCGCTGCCCGGCACCACCGCCACCTTGTGCCGCTCGATGAGGCGACGTGTCAGCGTGAACGCGTCGTGCGACGTGCGGACCCGCAGCAGCACATAGAACGCGCCGTCGGTGGCGGGGGCCTCGATCAAGTCGCCGAGTTCGGCCAGTGCCGCATGCACCTCTCGTCGCACCACGTCGAGCGCCGCGACGTGCGGCGCGCAGTACGGCCGTCCGACCTGCAACGCCGCCGCGGCAGCTGCCTGACACACCAGCGGCGGGCAGATCAGGTTCGTGTCCTGGATCTTGTTGACCGCGTCGAACAGCTCGTCGGGTACCACCATGTAGCCGATCCGCCACCCCGCGAACCCATACGCTTTCGACAGCGAGAACAGCGACACGGTGTGGGCGCGGCTGGCGGGGTCGCTGCCGGGCGAATAGTGGGCCTGGTCGTACGTGAAGTACTCGTAGACCTCGTCGGTGATGTGAATCAACCCGCGCTCGGCACAGAGCCGGTTGACGGCGCGCAGCGTGTCGGCGGGATAGACCGCGCCGGTGGGATTGTTCGGGGAGATCGTCACGATCGCCCGGGTCCGCGACGTGATCGCGGCGGCAAGCGCATCGACGTCGACCTGATAGCGCGAATCAGTCGGTACGCCCACGGTGCGGCAGCCGATCATCGTCAGCGCCATCTCGTGATTGAAGTAGTACGGCACCGGCAGGATCACGTCGTCGCCCGGATCGGTGATGGCGAGTACGGCGTTCATGAACGCCATGTTGCCGCCCGAGGTGACGACGATGCGCCGGCCGGTCAGGTCGAGTCCGTTCTCGCGCGTGAGCTTGTCGCGGAGGATGGCCAGCAGGTCGGGCTGCCCCTCGACCGGACCGTAGCGATGGTCGGCGAGGGCGCCACCGAAGTTGCGCACGGCGTCGAGGACGGCCGGTGGCGGGCCGTACGACACGATGCCCTGGCCCAGGGAGATCGTGCCCGGCGTGGAGCGGATCCACTCGCCGAGGATCGGGATGACCGGGGGCTGGATGTCGGTGATGCGGCGGGGGAGGATCACGCCGACATTGTCGTCAGCGGGCCGGACAAAAGTCGAATCTTCACAGGTAGGGCCGGCTGTCCCAGCCCGGCCCCAGTGTGGCCGCGTTGGGGACAACGGGCCCTACCTCCTGTGAGGCTGCGGTCGCTCAGAACTTGATCGTCACGCCGCCGGTCAGGCGCCAGAACTTGAAGTCGCCGAGGTCGAAGTCGCCCGGGTCCGGGAAGTCATCGTCGGCATCGTCGTTCTGCAGGCTGCGGAACTGGCGGATGTCGCCACGCACGCCGATGCGGTCGTTCAGGAAAACCATCACGCCGCCACCGTAGTTGACGCCCAGATCGTTGCGATTGAGGTCGTCGAACAGATCGAAGAAGCCCAGGTTCTGCCGGATCAAGCCGAGCCCGACGGTGCCGTAGGGCCGCACCTTGCCGAGCGGCGCACCGATCAGCAGGTTGCCCATCACCGTGGTCACGCTGCCTTCGGAGTCGAGTTCACCGAAGTCGTCCTCGACCTCGTAGAAGTTCGGCGCGTAGCCGAAGTCGACCTCGAAGCCGACGACCGGTCCGGTGAACCCGACGCCGGCACCGTAGATCGTGCGGTTCTCATCGGTCGGTGTGTCGGCAGTGACCCCGAGGAAGGGGGAGACGAAGCCACCGGTCTGAGCCGAGGCAGGGGCGGCGACCAGCAGGCCGAGCGCCATAACGGGAAACAAAAGCTTACGCATATGAAAGGCGCCTCCGTGCGCCGCAGGCTCGTGTCGCGCCGCGTGACGAGCCGCTCCTCTCTGACGCACCGGACCGGTCGATGGTTCGCACCGTCGTCACCTCAGAATCGGATGGTGATGCCGCCCGTCGCTCGCCAGAAGTCGAGGTCGGGAATCGGCAGGTCGTCGAGTCCGCCGATGTCGGCGATCTCGTCGAGCGTGAAGTCGCCGATCGATCGGAAGTAGCGCACGTCGCCGCGGATTCCGATGTTCTCGGACGGGAACACGTAGATGCCGCCGCCGACGTTCATGCCGAAGTCCTTGCCACTGGCGCTGAACACCGAGCCGAGGAACGGCACGGTGACGTCGCCCTTGAGGCGCAGGATCCCGACGCCACCCGTGGCGTAGGGCTGGACCGGCCCGGTAGGGAACCGCAGCATCAGGTTCACCATCGCGGTGGTCATGGTCGCTTCGAGATCGACCGGCGTCGATGGCACCGAGTACTCGCCGAGGCGCGCCTGCGCGATCTCGGCCTCGATACCGACGAGCCCTCCCAGGGCCAGACCAACGCCGTACGACGCCTTCTGGTTGCCTTGGTCGAAGAACGTGACGCCGGCAAATGGCGTTAGCAGCACGTCGGCGGTGGCCTGCCGCGGCGTCGCTGCGAACAGGGTGGCAAGGGCGAGGAGCAGGACGCGGCGCATCACTCCCTGCCACAGCAAGAGCGGTGCCGGGGCAACGAGCGCCCGCACCTCGAGAAACGTGCGATCAGGGCGGCTCGATCGGCCTCCATCTGCTACACGACCGTTACACGGACGTGTCGCGAAAGCCGACGTGAACAG
The DNA here is from genome assembly GCA_035503395.1 of Luteitalea sp. Lineage (GTDB taxonomy): Bacteria > Acidobacteriota > Vicinamibacteria > Vicinamibacterales > Vicinamibacteraceae > Luteitalea. The sequence goes on along the minus strand of DATJTM010000358.1, from coordinate 2,172 downwards.
CAGAGATTACAGCCGGGCCGATGTCTCGCGGAGGAGGTCGAGGGCGCGCGACAGATGAGCCTCCGTCGTCCGCACGTGGCCAATCGCCACGCGGAGCGCGAAACGGCCATGCAGTTTCGTGTGCGACAGGAAGATCTCGCCGGTCGCGTTCACGGCGTCGAGCAGCGCCGCGTTGTGCGCGTCGAGCGCGGCATCGTCTCCCCGCAGCGCGGCCGGCGTGGCGCGGAAGCAGACGACGCTCATTGGCACCGGTGCGAGTCGCTCGAACGCTGCATCGGCGTCGACCCAGTCGGCCAGCAGACGGGCCAGTCGCAGGTGCTCGGCGATACGGGCCCGCACGCCATCGGCGCCGAAGTAGCGCAGCACGAACCACAACTTCAGCGACCGGAACCGGCGTCCGAGTTGAACGCCCGTGTCCATCAGGTTGCGGACCTCGGTCGGCTCGCTCGTCTTCAGGTACTCGGGCACCAGCGAGAACGCCTGCCGCAACACGTCCATGTGCCGGCAATACAGCACGCTGAGGTCGAATGGCGTCAGCAGCCACTTGTGCGGATTGACCACGAGGGAGTCGGCGCGGTCGGCGCCCGCCAGGACCCACTCCATGCCGGGCACCATCGCCGCCGGCCCGCCATAGGCGGCATCAACGTGTAACCAGACGCCTTCACGTTCGCACAGGTCGGCAATCGCCGGTACCGGATCGATGCTCGTCGTCGACGTCGTGCCCGTCGTTGCGACCACGGCGAGCGGCAGAAGGCCGGCAGCGCGATCCTCGGCGATCGCCGCAGCCAGCGCGTCGGGCCGCATCCGGAACTCGTCGTCGGTAGGAATGTGGCGGACCGCGTCGTGCCCGAGGCCGAGAAGGATGACCGCCTTGTCGACCGATGAATGTGCCTGCTCGGAGCAGTACACACGCAGGCCCGCGAGGTCGGTGCGGCCGGCGAGCCCGCGGCTGCGCACGTCGGGCACGGCCCGCTCGCGCGCAGCGGTGAGGGCGTGCAGCGTCGAGATCGACGCCGTGTCGTAGATCACGCCCTCGAAGAAGTCCGGCAGGCCCATCAGCTGACGCAGCCAGCCGAGCGTGACGGCCTCGAGTTCAGTGGCCGCCGGGGACGTGCGCCACAACATCGCCTGCTGGTTGAGGGCCGACGACACGAAGTCGGCGAGGATGCCCGGCCCACTCGCACAGATCGAGAAATAGGCGAAGAACGTCGGGCTGTTCCAGTGGGTCAGGCCGGGGACGACGACGCGCTCGAGGTCGCCGAGGATGGCATCGATCGGCTCGCCCTCGACGGGCGCCGCATCGGGGAGGCTGCGGGCAATCGCACCGGGCTGCACCTGCGCGAGCACCGGGTACCGCTCGGAGTGTTCGAGGTAGTCAGCCAGCCAGTCGACGAGGGCGTGGCCGGCGGCCCTGAACTCCTCCGCCGGCATGTCACCGCGGTCGCCGAGCGTCCGCGGAATGGAGGGAGGGAAGGACACGGCGCAGTATAGCCACGCACGTGTCCCGATCCCGGTGTCAGCGTTCGACCTGCGTCTCCACGTCGCTCGACACCCGTACCGTCACGGCCTGCCCGGAGCGCAGTTCGGCCGGCTTGCGCTCGCCCGCCATCGCCGCGGCTGTGCCGCCGCCGGCACCCGTCGCGGCACCGATGATGGCGCCACGCGTGCCGCCCAGAATCGCGCCGAGGATGGCGCCACCGGCAGCCGCGCCACCGATCTTGGCCGCGCTGCCCTTGGCCGGCGACTCGCCATCGCGGTAGATGGTCTCGGTCGGCAGACGGACCTCGGTGCCGTCGGCCAGCACCAGGGTGTGGAAGCGGACGCCGAGGCGCGCGCGTTCACGGATGCGCCCGCCGTCCTCCACGAGCGTGACGCTGCCGACCAGGCGCGAGCCAGCCGGGACGACGACCGTGCCGCGCGACAGCACGTCGCGGGTCACGCGGGCTCGCACCGTGTCCTCCACGCGAGCCGTCTCGCTCGTGGTCGTGGTCTCGATCTGGACGCCGATCACGCTCTCGGCCGGGATCGTCACCGACTCCACTCGACGCACGGGTTCCGGCGCTCGCGTCGGCTCGAGGTCCACGGTGCGCGACGGCAGGGGATCGGCATCGGTCGTCGTGCTGTTGCTGTCGCGGGCCGGCCAGCGATCGTCGCGCGACGACGCGGTGCCCT
>DATJTM010000357.1:0-2753 GCA_035503395.1 Luteitalea sp. | reverse complement strand
CCTGTCGTTCGCGTTGTCGTTGTGTGGGGTGTTGACCGCGCACGACTTGTTCCTGCGGCCGGATGCTTTTCACCTGGCACCCGGGGCGCCTATTTCGATAGGCGTCCTCAGTGGCACCTTCAGCACGAGCGAGAACGCCATCACCACGGACCGGCTCGCGGATCTCAGTCTCGTCACCACGAACGGTCGCACACCTGTCGACCGGTCTCACTGGACCCAGGTAGAACCGCGCAGCACACTGACCGTCGCCGGCCAACCGCGAGGCACGTACGTGATCGGTGCCGCGCTGCATCCACGTCTGCTGTCACTGCCGGCGGCGGAGTTCAACGCCTATCTGGCGGAGGAGGGCCTCGATCGCGTGCTCGCCAGGCGTCGGCAGCAAGGACGGCTGCAGGAAGACTCGCAGGAGCGCTATGTCAAGTTCGTCAAGGCGCTCGTGCAGGTTGGCGACACACCCACCGACGTGCACGCCGCACTCCTTGGGTACCGGGCGGAGCTCGTGCCGCTGGATAACCCGTATCGGCTGAAGGCCGGCGACGTGCTCCGCCTGCGCTGCCTCATTGACGGCGCTCCGGCGCCTGCTGGGCACGTCCTGTTCGCTGGCGGCCGAACGCCAGACGGTCGACGATTCCGCCCACAGCGCGTGGTCACCGACGACAAGGGCGACGTGTCCGTGCGTCTCACCACTGCTGGAGCGTGGTACGTGAAACTCGTCGCCATGCACGAAGTGAGCGAGCCCGGCGTCCGGTACGAATCGCTGTGGAGCACCGTGACCTTCGGGGTTCGCTGATGATCGTATTCTCCGGCACCGCAGCGAAATAGAATCCCGGCATGAGACATCTGACGTCCCTGGGATTCGGGGCGCTGGTGGTTGCCATGGTCGCAGCCGTCACGCCATCGGTCGTCGCGCAACGAGGCGGGTGGCTCCTCGTGGTCAACAAGGGGGATCGCGCCCTCGGCATCATCGATCCGACAACAGGGGCGCAGGTCGCCGCCGTTCCCCTGAACGGCGTGACCGGGCACGAGGTGGCCGCGTCCCCCGATGGGAAGCGGGCCTTCGTGCCGATCTACGGCGATTCGGGCGTGGGTCGCCCCGGCACGGACGGGCGGACGATGGCGGTCGTGGACCTGACGACGCGGACGCTGGCCCGCACGGTCGACTTCGGCGCGGCGCTGCGACCGCACCATCCGGTCGTCAGCGCGGCGCGTGGCAAGCTCTTCGTGACGACCGAGCTGGCCAACACCATCACTGAGCTCGACCTCGCCACCATGAAGGTCACGGGGACGACGACCACCGCCCGTCCCGAGGCACACATGCTGGCCATCACTCGCGATGGGCGCCGCGGGTACACGGCCAACGTCGCGTCAGGCACGGTCTCGGTCCTGGATCTCGAGAAGCACGCCCTGGTGAAGGTCCTGCCACTGGCGGCGACGGTGCAGCGGATCTCGCTGTCGGTCGACGATGCGTGGGCGTTCACGTCCGATCAGTCGACGCCGACCCTGTTGGCCATCAACACGAAGACGCACGTCGTCGAACGAAAAGTCACCCTGCCGTCGACGGGCTATGGCACCGCGTCGACACCAGACGGCAAGTTTCTGGTCGTCGCCCTGTCCAAAGCGAACAAGGTGGCCATCGTCAACCTGGGGTCGTTCACGGTCGAGCGCGTGATCGACGTACCAGCCGCCCCGCAGTTCGTGCTGATGCGGCCCGACGGAGGCGTCGCATACGTGTCATGCGATGTGAGCGGACAGGTGGTCGCGATCCGCACGAAGGACTGGACGGTCGAGAAGGTTATCGCTGCGGGCAAGCAGGCGGACGGTCTCGCGTGGGCGCCTGCGTCCTGAACTCCTCGCGAGGGCAGTCTTGCTAGCGTCTGCAGTTGCTCGAGGGGCAGCAGATGTCCATAGGGCCGACTTCCCAGCTTCGCTCCTTCGTCGGACAGCCGAGCGTCTGAACCCGGCGTAGGCTGACCAGAGCTGATGGTGCGCAGACTGGGGTTGCGCTGCGCGAGACGTGCGCACCTGACTCGAAGGCAGAGCTGACTGCTCAGCTACAGGCCCTGGGATTCAACTGGTGGCGAAGCGAGCCGAAGCTCGGGGCGAGCGTGAGGTCCGCCTGCGCGACTTTCGTCGCCGCGGCGGACAGCCTTCGCCAGAATCAGGAGCGAAGGCTGGTGAGCCGGGAAGGAATCGAAACGTAAGAATTGGCTTTCGTTAATTGATTGACGGCACTGGGGTTCTGGCGCTAAACCGTTGCATGTCAGGACGTTGGCGAAACGAGGGCGAGACGACGTGAGTAGACTCGAAGCGACGCAATTCGTCGCAAGTCGACCTTGTTTGTGGAGACATTGTGGAGACGATGACGTTGGCCTCGACCTCTCGGCGGTGCTGCAGACCACCGTTCGACGGGATGCGAGCCCGCTCGGTGAGCGTGCCTCTGGAGTTCCACCCGTACGGCTTTGCATGGGTCACGGCGCTGCAAGGTGGCGCTGTCGCGACTCCATCTGAGCGGCGTGCAGTTGGTGCAACGGACCGTGAGCAGCGAGGATGCCGCGCCGCACCTGGCCACGCTTTAGGCCCGCGAGGTCGCGCCCGAGACGGCTTCGCCCTGAGCGCCCAGACATCTCAATGCTGCTGGTCGACCTTCACTCTGCCGGCGAGGTGTTGAGCGCCTAAGGCGGCGCCCCTCCAGTGGAACAGAGATCCACTTCCGCCGCGCCTACACCGAATGGCGCGCGCGGCGGTAGTCTTCC
>DATJTM010000356.1:0-5662 GCA_035503395.1 Luteitalea sp. | reverse complement strand
AGCAGGGGACAGGCGCGGTACTTGGGGTCGCCGAGGCCCTGGTGCAGGACGTCGAGGATCGCCAGGCACACGTCGAGGCCGATGAAGTCGGCCAACGTGAGCGGACCCATCGGGTGGTTCATTCCGAGCTTCATCACCGAGTCGATCGCCTCGGCAGTGCCCACCCCCACCATCAGCGCGAAGATCGACTCGTTGATCATAGGCAACAGGATCCGGTTGGCGATGAAGCCGGGATAGTCGTTGGCGGCGACGCCCGTCTTGCCGAGCCTCTGGCAGAGATCCTCGGCAAGAGCCATCGACGCGTCCGACGTCGCCTGGCCGCGTATCAATTCCACGAGCGGCATCAGCGGCACCGGGTTCATGAAGTGCATGCCGAGCACCTGGGCCGGACGTCGGGTCGCCGCCGCGATGTCGGTGATTGAAATCGACGACGTGTTGGTCGTCAGCACGATCTCTGGCCGCGTGAGTGCGTCGAGTTTCCCGAACAACGTGCGCTTCGCCTCACGCTGCTCGACGATCGCCTCGACCACGTAGTCGGCGTCGGCGAGATGGTCGATCGATCCGAAGTAGGCGAGGCGGCCGAGCGTCGCATCGCGATCGTCGGCGCTCAGCGTGCCCTTCTCGACGAACTTGCCGAGGCTCCTGCCAATCGCCGCTTTCGCGCGTTCGAGCGCCGGCGCCGACACGTCGACGAGTCGCACGTTGAAGCCGTGTTGCGCGAACGTCTGGGCGATCCCGTTGCCCATCGTGCCGGAACCGATGACACCAACAGTCTGAATCATGGCAATGCGGAAGTGCGGGAATGCGGAATGTCGGAGTCTCGGTATCGGGAGTGGTGGCACTTCCCGCGGTCTGCCGGCTCGGCGAGCCGGCCCTCCCTACAGGCAGCCAGTAGCCTGCAGGCTGTAGCCTGTAGGCCGAAAGCGTCTACTTACCGTTCGATCGCAAGGGCGACGCCGTTGCCGCCGCCCAGGCACAACGCGGCGATGCCGCGTCGGAGTTTCCTGCGTTCGAGCGCGTGCAGCAGGGTCACCAGCACGCGCGCGCCGCTCGCGCCGATCGCGTGACCGAGCGCCACGGCGCCGCCGTGGACGTTGACCTTCGCCTCGGGAATCCCGAGCTCGCCGGTCACGGCCACCGCCTGCACCGAAAACGCCTCGTTCAACTCGAACAGGTCGACGTCCTCGATCGACCAGCCAACCTTGCCGAGCAGCGTACGGATGGCCGGGACGGGCGTCATCATCACCCATTTGGGTTCGAGTCCACTGGTGGCCTGACCGACGATGCGGGCACGCACGGCGAGACCACGTGCTGCCGCGACGTCAGCTGCCGCCACCACGAGCGCTGCCGCGCCATCGTTGACGCCCGGCGCATTGCCGGCGGTCACGGTGCCCTTGGGATCGAACGCTGGTTTCAGCTTCGCGAGTACCTCCGCCGACGTGTCCTCGCGCACCGACTCGTCACGCGTGAACAGGATCGGGTCGCCTTTCTTCTGCGGGATGGGCACCGCCACGATCTCGGCATCGAACGCGCCGTCGGCGATGGCCTGCGCCGCCTTCTGATGGCTGCGCGCGGCGTAGGCGTCCTGCGCCTCGCGCGACACCGCGTACTTCTGCGCGACCGCTTCGCCCGTCATCCCCATGTGCCAGTTCTCGCAGGCGCACCACAGGCCGTCGTGGATCATGCTGTCGACGACCTGCGCATGCCCCATCCGGAACCCCTCACGGCCCTTCGGCAGCAGGTAAGGCGCCTGGCTCATCGACTCCATGCCGCCGGCGACGACGATGTCGCGATCGCCGGTGGCGATGCCTTGCGCGGCCAGCATCACGGCGCGCAGGCCCGAACCGCAGACCATGTTGATGTTGAGCGCAGGCACGTCGACGGGAAGGCCGGCTTTCAGCGCGGCCTGCCGGGCCGGGTGCTGGCCCTGGCCGGCCGAAACCACGTTGCCGAGGATGCATTCGTCGATGTCGCCTGGCTGAAGCCCGGCGCGTGACACGGCCTCGCGCACGGCGATCGCGCCGAGTTCCGGCGCAGGGAAGTCCTTCAGCGCGCCGAGGAACTTGCCGGTCGGCGTGCGGACGGCGGACACGATGACGGAGTGGCGAATGGACATGGCGTCAGGCTGCGGGTGTCAGCCTACAGGCTACACGACGGTCGGTAGAGGGCGCGGCACCGTCCGACAAGTCGGACGGCTACGAGTATCAAGTCAGAACGCCAAAGTCCCGAGACGCGGAAGACTGTCGACTGCCGACCGGCCCACTGCCGACTGCCGACCCGCCCAGTGCCGACCCGCCGACTTGCCGCGCCGTAGCCCGAAGGGCGAAGGCCCAAGGCCCAAGGCGCAAGGCCCACTTGCCGCGCCGCAGCCCGAAGGGCGAAGGCGGGTCCTGCGAAGGCCGAAGGCCGAACGACGAAGGCCGTCTTGTTGCCGTCCCTGTTATCCTCGCGCTGTGGTTCCTGCCCAGGCGTTCGCTGGCGCCGTCACCAAGCTGATCGCCTCACAGCCGCACAGTCATGGCAAGGTCGAGGCGGCCTGGCACATGGCCGTGGGGGGCGCGATGGCGCGTCTCAGCACCCCGCTGCGCGATCAGGACGGCGTGGTATACGTCCGGGCGCGTGACGTGCGGGTGGCTGGCCAGCTCGAAGTGCATCGGGTGACCATCGAGCGTCGGCTGCGTGATGTGCTCGGAGCGCAGGGCAGAACCTTCACGCTCGTATAGAGAGCCCAGCCTGCAGGCTTCGGGCTACAGCCTACCTGAGGCGTCCGCTTCCCGATTGGCCGGGCTGGGACAGCCGGTCCTGCCTGTCTCGCTACTGACCGGCCCATCTGAACTCGATGAAGCTGATTCTCGCCTCGTCTTCGCCGCGCCGGTCGGCCCTGCTGACCGCTGCCGGTTTCACCTTCGACGTCCGGGTCGCCGACGTCGACGAGACGCCACACCCGAACGAAACCGCCGAGGCGCTCGTTGAGCGCCTGGCGCGTGCCAAGGCGTCCACGGTGCGCTGCGCGGACGATGAGCTGGTGCTGGCGGCCGACACGACCGTGGTCTGCGACGGCGCAATCATGAACAAGCCGGACGACGACGCCGAAGCGTCGCGGATGCTGCGACGCCTGTCCGGCCGGGCGCACGAGGTGTTCACGGGAGTCACGCTGCGCCACGCGGGTGGGGAAGAGACGTTCGTCGCGCGGACCGAGGTCTGGTTCGCGCCGCTGACCGACGCCGACATCGCCTGGTACGTCGCGTCCGGGGAGCCGCTCGGCAAGGCCGGCGCCTACGGGATTCAGGGGCTCGCCTCGCGCTTCGTGACGCGGGTCGAGGGCTCCTACCCGAACGTGGTCGGGCTGCCGGTCGCAGAGGTGGCGAAACGTCTGGCAAAACTCCTGCAAACGGCGTCATAATCCGCCTGAGGGCGCCTGTTCGTCATTCCCGCCCTCCACACACCATGAGCGGATCCAGGACCGTCAAGATCGCGATCTCGACCCTCGTGCTCGGGCTGGCCTTCAGTGCCTTGCTCTACTCGAGCCTCAGCGAGGACACGCAGTACTACAAGCACGTGGACGAGGTGATGACGCAGCCGGCCAACTGGTACGGCAAGCGCCTCCAGATCCACGGGCACGCGAGCGACATCCGACGCAAGCCCGACTCGCTCGACTACCGCTTCGAGGTGGCTCACAACGGCCAGCTCGTGAAGGCCACCTACTCCGGCATCGTGCCCGACACGTTCAAGGACGGCTCAGAGGTGGTCATCAAGGGCACCCTCGGGCCTGAAGGGTTCGTCGTCGAGCCCAACGGCGTGATGGCCAAGTGCCCCTCCAAGTACGAAGCGACCGCGCCTGGAGCGGGCCGCGGTGCCGCCCGCTCGGCGCCGGCGACGCAATCGACCGGGAATTAGCTCCGCACCACCATGTCCGCACTCGGCACGTTCCTGCTCCTCGCGAGCTTCGTCGTCGCCTCCTATGCTGCCGTTGCCTGCATCGCCGGTGCCCGTCGTCAGTCGACGCGCCTGAGCGAGAGCGGCATCGGCGCGTTCTATCTCGTCACCGCGCTCATGTGTGTGGCGTCGGCGGTCATCATGTACGCCTTCGTCACCGACAGCTACGCGATCAAGTACGTCGATCGCTACTCGGATGCGGCGCAGCCGTTGCTGTTCAAGATCACGGCCTACTGGGGTGGTCTCGACGGCTCGATCATGTTCTGGGTGCTGCTGCTCTCGGTGTTCGGCGCCATCGCCGTGCGCAACTCGCGTGAGTCGCACCGCGAGCTGATTCCCTGGGTGGTCGCGGTCATTTCCATGGTGGAGATGTTCTTCCTCTTCCTCATGGTGGTGCACAACAACCCGTTCGAGACGTACCTCGCCGACATCCCGCCCGACGGTCAGGGGCTCAATCCGCTCCTGCAGAACGCCTACATGGTGATTCATCCGCCGTCGCTGTACATCGGGTTCGTCGGCATGACGATCCCGTTCGCGTTCGGCATCGCGGCGCTGGCCACCGGCTATCTCGACGACTCGTGGCTGCGCGCCGTGCGCCGCTGGACGATGGTGAGCTGGTTGTTCCTGTCGCTCGGGCTCACGCTCGGGATGATCTGGGCCTACGAGGAACTCGGGTGGGGCGGCTACTGGGGCTGGGATCCGGTGGAGAATGCCGGCCTGCTGCCCTGGTTCACGGCGACGGCCTTCCTGCATTCGGTGATGGTCCAGGAACGGCGCGGCATGCTGCGCGTCTGGAACATGACGCTCGTCATCACGACGTTCTTCCTGACGATCTTCGGCACGTTCATGACCCGCTCGGGCGTCGTGCAGTCGGTACACGCCTTCGGCGAGGACAAGGAACTCGGCTGGATGTTCACGGTCTTCATGACCGTGCTGCTCGTGTCGTCCTTCGGTCTGCTGATTTATCGGCTGCCCTTGCTGCGGGCCCGCCATCAGCTCGATTCATGGGTGTCGCGCGAGGCGGCCTTCCTCGCCAACAACTGGATCCTGCTGTTCTCGGCGATGTTCGTCCTGTTCGCAACGATGTTCCCGACGCTGAGTGAAGCCGTGATGGGCGAGCGGCTGACCGTCGGGCCGCCGTTCTTCAACAAGTGGATGGTGCCGATCGGTCTGATGCTGCTCGTGCTGACGGGTATCGGCCCGCTCCTCGCGTGGCGCAAGTCGACGATCGAGAACCTGCGCTTCCAGTTCCTGTGGCCGATCGTGAGCGCGCTCGTCGTCGGTGGCGGACTCGTGGCGCTCGGCGTCCGCGTGTGGTCGTCGGGCATCTGCTTCGCGTTGTCGGCCTTCGTGGCCGGCACGCTGGGGCAGGAGTTCATCCGCGGCGCCCGCGTGCGGCAGCAGTACTCCGGATCGGACCTGCTGACGGCGGCCATCGGTCTCGTGTCGCGCAATCAGCGGCGCTACGGCGGCTACATCGTGCACCTCGGCATCGTGCTGATGGCGCTGGGCTTCGCCGGTGAAGGCTTCAAGCAGGAAGAGCAGTTGCTGATGAAGCCGGGGCAGCAGGTGACCGTTGGCGACTTCACGGTGCGCCACGACGGCATCCGCCTCACGCAGGACGCGCAAAAGCAGATGGTGACCGCCCGCATGACCGCCTTCAAGGACGGGCGGGAACTCGGACCGGTGACGCCGGCCAAGTGGTTCTACACGAAGCGGCCGGAAG
>DATJTM010000355.1:0-4544 GCA_035503395.1 Luteitalea sp. | reverse complement strand
CGTCGCGCTCGTTCGTCGCATGCCTTCTCGCTCGCGCCCCGTCCTGCTCGTCGTCGCCGCCGTGACATGGATCGCAGTCGTCGCCGTCGGCTTCCTGCTTCTGCAACGCTACAACGCCACGCCTGGCCCCTCCGCGGTGATCGCGTCCGCATGGCCCGAAGGGGTTCTGGACCGTGACCGCACGCGGCCGACCGTGCTCCTGGTGATGCACCCGGAGTGTCCCTGCTCGCGCGCCAGTCTCGGGGAATTCGCCCGCGTGCTGGCCCGGCGACGCGGCAGGGTCGCCGCACAGGTCCTGATTGCCATCCCGCCCGGCATGCCCGACGCGGCCGCGGGTGACCTCGTCCGGCAGGCGCAGGCCATCCCCGGCGTCCTGGTCACGTTCGATGCCGACGCCCGACGCACGGCCGCCTTCGGCCCGCTCGTCTCGGGCCACACCCTGCTCTACGGCAGGAACGGTGCGCTCCTCTTCGAGGGCGGCATCACCGCCTCGCGCGGCCATGCCGGCGACAACGTCAACGAAGACGCCCTGATCGCGGCCATCGACGGCGAGCCGCGCACCGCGCATCGCGCGCCGGTGTTCGGCTGCCTCCTCTCGAGCACGCCGTCATGATTCGCTCGGTGACCGACCGGCGTACCGCGCAGGTGTTCGACGGGCTGCAGAATCAGGTCTTTCGCGAAGTCGACCGGATGTTCGTGCGCCTCATGCTGGCGCAGTGGGTGTTCGGCATCGCCCTGGCGCTCTGGCTCTCGCCGCGGACGTGGGATGGCGCCCAGAGCGCCGTGCACCCGCACGTCTGGGCGGCGCTAGGTCTCGGTGGCGCGCTCGCCGCGTTTCCGGTCGGCCTCGCGCTCGCCTTCCCGGGCAGCGTCGCCACGCGGCACGTCATCGCGGTCTCGCAGATGCTGTTCTCGGCGCTGCTGATTCACCTGACCGGTGGCCGCATCGAGACGCACTTCCACGTGTTCGGGTCGCTGGCGTTCCTCGCCTTCTATCGCGACTGGCGGGTGCTGGTGCCGGCCACGATCGTCGTCGTCATCGACCATGGGCTGCGCGGCAGCCTGTGGCCGGCGTCGATCTTCGGCGTCGAGGCCGCGAGTGTGTGGCGCACCTTCGAGCATGCCGGGTGGGTGCTGTTCGAGGACTTCATGTTGATTCTCTACTGCGTCCGCGGCCGTGCCGAGATGATGCAGGTGGCGCGCCGGACGGCCGACGCCGAGATCAGCAACGAACGCTATCGCGCCATCGTCGACACGTCGACCGAGATCATCGTCGTGTTCGATGCGGCGACGCTGGAAATCCTCGAATACAACCCGCAGTTCACGCGTGGGGCCGACCTCGGCCCCGACGCCCTGATCGGCGTGACACTCGACGCGACCATGATCGGTGCAGTGGTCGGGGGCGGGACGATCGCCGACGAAGCTGCCGCTGCCATCCGTGGTGGCCGCCCGACCGTCAGTGAGCGGCAGTTGCACGACGCCGGCGGCGAGCCGGTGCAGCTGTCGTGCACCTTCGCTCCCACCACGTACGCCGGCCGCAGCGCCATCAGCGCCATGCTGCACGACATCACCGACGTGAAGCGCTTCGAGGCGGACCTGGCCCAGGCCCGCGACGAGGCCCTCCACTCGGCCCGCCTGAAGTCGGAGTTCCTGGCGAACATGAGCCACGAAATCCGCACGCCGATGAACGGCATCGTCGGTATGGCCGGCCTGCTGCTGGACGGCGAGATGTCGGCGCATCAGCGGATGTTCGCGCGAACGATCCAGTCGAGTGCCGACAGCCTGCTGACGGTGATCAACGACATCCTCGACTTCTCGAAGGTCGAGGCCGGCCAGCTGGAATTCGAGGTCGCCGACTTCGATCTCCGCCACGCCCTGGAAGGCGCCGTCGATCTCCTCGCCGAGCCTGCCCAGGCCAAGGCGCTCGACCTGGTGTTGTCGATCGAGCCCGACGTACCGACGATGCTGCGCGGCGACGCCGGCCGGCTCCGCCAGATCGTGCTGAACCTGCTGGGCAATGCCGTCAAGTTCACCGACCGCGGTGAAGTCGTGGTGCGCGTGAGCTGCCCATCGTCCAGCGGCACGTCGGCGCGATTGCGCATCGAGGTGCGCGACACCGGCATCGGCATCGCGCCAGGCACCGAGGCCCGGCTGTTCCAGGCCTTCGTCCAGGCCGACGGATCGACGACACGCAAGTACGGTGGCACCGGCCTGGGGCTGGCGATCTCGAAGCGGCTGATCGAGCGGATGGACGGCGAAATCGGTGTGACCAGCACGCAGGGTGCCGGATCGACGTTCTGGTTCACGGCCACGTTCGGACGGCAGCGGCAGGTCCCCGAGCCGGGGCGGCGGCGGTCGCTGTCGAATCGGCGCGTGCTGATCGTCGACGACCACCGCGCCACGCGGCAGGCCTGTCTCGAGTTCACGCGATCGCTCGGCGCCGGCTGCGACATCGCGCCGTTCACGGCCGACGATGTCCTGGAAGCGGTCGCCGCCGCCAACACCGACGGTCGTCCGTTCGACCTGGTCGTGGTCGACGACTCCCGCGCTGGCGGCATCGGTCAGCGATTGCTGACCGAACTGCGGTACGCGGGGCTGCCCCTCACCGTGCCGGCCGTGCTGATCACGTGTGCGCGAGACGCCGGCGACGAGCACGAGCGCCGCGAGATGGGCGTGCGAGGACGCCTGATCAAGCCGCTGAAACTGGATCAGGTCACCGACACCCTTCGTGCGGCGTTGGGCGAATTGACGAAAGCGCCGGCCTCGCCAGTCACGCTGGTGACACCGACGCGCAGCCTCGAAGGCCGCCGCGTGCTCGTGGCCGAGGACAATCCGGTCAACCAGAAGGTGGCCGTGCTGCAGCTGCGACGGCTCGGGTGCCGGGCCGACGCCGTCCCGAACGGCTACGAGGCGCTGACCGCACTCAAGCGCTTCCCGTACGACATCGTGCTGATGGATTGCCAGATGCCCGAACTCGACGGCTTCGAGGCCACGCGCCTGATCCGCGAGTCCGAGGCGCCGATCAACGCCATCCCGATCGTCGCGCTGACCGCCAACGCACTGAACGGCGATCGCGAGCGCTGCCTGGCCGCCGGCATGAACGACTACCTGAGCAAGCCGTTCACGGCGGACGGCCTGGCCAGCGTGCTCGAGCGCTGGATCGGCGCCGACGGCCGCGTCACGGCCACGGTGGAACGGCCGATACACGTCGCCTGACGCTTACGTGTGTGCGACGCGGGCCCGCCCGAGAACCTCGGACTCGTAGGCGTGCAGGCCGGGCAGGCCGCCGGTGTGCATGAAGAGCACGCGCTCGCCGTCACGGAAGCGCCCTTCCCGAGCCAGGCCGATCAGGCCGGCCATCACCTTGCCGGTGTACACCGGGTCGAGCAGGAGTCCTTCCGTCCGGGCGAGCCATTGGACCGCCTCGATCATCCGGGCATTGGGCACCGAATACTTCGGCTGCCAGTACCCACCCACACAGCGGACGGCCGCGGCAGGTACGGTCAGGTCCACCCCGAGCAGGTCGAGCACCGCCTGGGCCTCACGCTGCACCAGCGGCACCTGGTCACCCGGGTCACGGCTGACGCCGATGCCGGTGAGCGGCACGTCGATGCGATGCCCGAGGAAACCGGCCAGCAGGCCGCCATGCGTGCCTGAACTCCCCGAACCGACCACCACGTGGTCGAACGACAGGCCCGCATCCAGCCACTGCGCGAGCATCTCCTGCGCACACGACACGTAGCCGAGACCGCCGATGGCGTTGGACCCGCCGCCCGGGATGACGTAGCCGCGCCGTCCCTCGCGCGCCAGCGCGTCCACCTCCTCGGCCATCGCCGCCGCCATGTCCGACCCGGCCGGCACCACCCGCAACGACTCGACGCCCATCAGGCGGAACAGGAAGTGATTGCCGCTGGCGTCTTCGCGGAAGCTGTCCGGCACCCGCTCCTCGATGACGAAGCGGCAGCGCAGTCCCTCCCGCAGTGCGGCCGACAGCGTGATGCGGCAGTGATTGCTCTGCGGCGCGCCACACGTGATCAACGTGTCGGCCCCTTGCGCCAGCGCGTCGGCGACGAGGAACTCGAGCTTGCGCGTCTTGTTGCCGCCGGGAAAGAGGCCGAGCTGGTCGTCGCGCTTGACCCAGATCTCCGGCCGATGCCCCGGCGGACACGCCTCTCCCAGCGCGGCCGTGAACCTCGGCAACGGCTCGATGGGGGTCGGGGCGTGGCTGTACCGTCGGCGAGAGAACCTGGACAAGTTCATGAAGCGACATTGTCTCAGGAGAACAGGACAGCAAGAGTCAGGAGTCAGGAGTCACTCCTGCCCTCCTGGTTCCTGTTCTCGCTTCCCTGTTCTGCGTCATATTCGCCCCTCGACCTTGAACCGGACGGCCCGCCTCGTGGACGATCACGGGATGCTGCGGCCGGCCATGTTCATCGCGACCCACCTGGGGTGTCGTGTGTGCGCATGTTGTTGTCGTGACAGGGCGGCCGCTTCCGCTCCTGGTTTCGAACGCACCCGGGTCCGAACACCGTAGCCATACCGAC
>DATJTM010000354.1:0-6341 GCA_035503395.1 Luteitalea sp. | reverse complement strand
GCGCCGCGATGGCCGTGTCGGTGACGACGGCGGCCGACTCACAGTGCGGACGCGAGGCTGGCGGCGCGTCGGCGTGCGCGCTGCGGGTCTCGAGGCAGGAGGCCAGGCACGCGACGATCGCCGCTGGCGAGCCCGACAGGACCAGCATCACGATCACGCCCGTCAGCCTCGACATCCAGACACCCACCTCGCGAGTATACCTGCGGGCCCTGGGCCCTGGGCCTTGGGCCTTGGAACTTGGAACTGGGAACTCTCCAGGACGGCTCGGCGAGCCGTCTCTACCGAGATTGGCCTGCCCATTTGGTCAGGGCCAAGGTGGCGCCAAGCGGGTTGGTGCGGCACGATGGGTGGATGACCTGGAGCGTGCGGTGAAGTCGATCGGATTCCTGTCGTTCGGGCACTGGACGCCCTCGCCGCAGTCGCAGGTGCGCAGCGCGGCCGATGCCATCCTGCAGTCGGTCGACCTGGCCGTGGCAGCCGAGGAGCTGGGGGCCGACGGCGCCTACTTCCGCGTCCACCACTTCGCGCGACAGCTCGCCTCGCCGTTTCCGCTGCTCGCCGCCGTCGGCGCCCGTACGCGCCGCATCGAGATCGGCACGGCGGTGATCGACATGCGGTACGAGAACCCGCTGTACATGGCCGAAGACGCCGGCGCCGCCGACATCATCGCCAGGGGGCGGCTGCAACTGGGCATCAGCCGCGGATCACCGGAGCAGGTCATCGACGGGTGGCGTCACTTCGGCTACCGGCCGGCCGATGGCGAATCGGCCGGCGACATGGCGCGCCGCCACGCGGAGGTCTTCCTCGACGTGCTGCGCGGCGAGGGCTTCGCGGAGCCGAACTCGACGCCGATGTTCCCCAATCCGCCGGGCCTGTTGCGGCTCGAGCCGCACGCCGAGGGCCTGCGCGATCGCATCTGGTGGGGCTCGAGTTCGAACGCGACGGCGACGTGGGCCGCCACGCTCGGCATGAACCTCCAGAGTTCGACGCTGAAGGACGACGAGACCGGTGAGCCGCTGCACGTCCAGCAGCGCAAGCAGATCGAACAGTATCGCGCCGCATGGGCGGCGGCCGGGCATACGCGTCAGCCGCGCGTCTCGGTGAGCCGCAGCATCTTCGCGCTCGTCGATGACCGCGACCGCCTGTACTTCGGTCGCGACGGCAACAGCCGCGACCAGGTCGGCTACATCGACGCACAGACGCGCGCCATCTTCGGCCGCTCCTACGCCGCCGAACCCGACGTCCTGGTGGAGCAGCTGGCGGCCGACGAGGCGATCGCGGCCGCCGACACGCTGCTGCTGACCGTGCCGAATCAGCTGGGCGTGGACTACAACGCGCACGTCATCGAGAGCGTGCTGACGCACGTGGCGCCGGCGCTCGGCTGGCGCTGACGAACACACGAAGGGCGGGCGCATTCGAGCCCACCCTTTGTCATGTCATGCGCGCGTTGGGCCGCGCCGTACTCCCGAACGCCTCAGACCCGGTCGAAGCGATCGAGATTCATCACCTTGTCCCACGCGGCGACGAAGTCGGTCACGAACTTCGACTCCGAGTCGCTGCAGGCGTAGACCTCGGCGAGCGAACGCAGCTCCGAGTTCGATCCGAACAGCAGGTCGACGCGGCTGGCCGTCCAGCGCGCATCGGCCTTCACGCGACCGCTGCCCGCGAAAGCATCGTTGGCCTCAGACGTCGCCTTCCACTCGGTGCTCATGTCGAGCAGGTTGACGAAGAAGTCATTGGTCAGCGTTTCCGGACGCGTCGTGAACACGCCATGGTTCCCCTGGCCGCTGTTGACCTTGAGCACCCGCAAGCCACCGAGCAGCACCGTCATCTCCGGTGCGGTCAAATTGAGGCGGAAGGCGCGCTCGACCAGCAGGTGTTCGGCCGGGACGTCGTGTCCCTCGCCGATGTAGTTGCGGAAGCCATCGGCATCCGGTTCGAGCACCGCGAACGACTCGACGTCGGTCATCTCCTGCGTCGCATCGGTACGGCCGGGACGGAACGGCACCGTGACGTCGTGCCCGGCATCGCGCGCCGCCTTCTCCACGGCGGCACATCCGCCCAACACGATCAGGTCGGCCAGCGACACCTGCGTACCAGTACCGGCGTTGGCGTCGTTGAACGTCTTCTGCACGCCCTCGATCACCTTCAGCGCCTTGGCGAGTTCGGCCGGATTGTTGACCGCCCAGTCCTTCTGCGGTGCGAGGCGCACGCGGGCGCCGTTGGCGCCGCCACGCTTGTCGGTGCCGCGGAACGATGAGGCCGAGGCCCACGCCGTCGAGGCCAGCTGCGAGATCGTGAGGCCGGAGGCGAGCAGCGCTTCCTTCAGTGTCGCAACATCGCTCGCCCCGATCAGCGCGTGCGACACCGGCGGCACCGGATCCTGCCAGAGCAGCGGCTCCTTCGGCACCTCCGCCCCGAGGTAGCGCGGGAGCGGTCCCATGTCGCGGTGCGTGAGCTTGAACCACGCCTTGGCAAATGCGTCAGCAAACTCCTGCGGGTTCTCGTAGAAGCGACGCGAGATCTTCTCGTACGCCGGATCGAAGCGGAGTGCGAGGTCGGTGGTCAACATGCCGGGGGCGATCCTTTTCGACGGATCGTGGGCGTGTGGGACCGTTCCGGCGCCGGCGCCGTTCTTCGGCGTCCACTGCTTCGCGCCGGCCGGACTCTCGGTGAGTTCCCAGTCGTACTCGAAGAGGTGCGTGAAGAAGTCGTTGCTCCACTTGACAGGCGTGGTCGTCCACGTGACTTCGAGGCCGCTCGTGATCGCGTGCGCGCCCACCCCGGTCTCGTAGCCGCCCTTCCAGCCGAAGCCCTGCTCCTCGAGGTTGCCGCCCTCCGGCTCCGCGCCGACGTGCGTCGCCGGTGCGGCGCCGTGCGTCTTGCCGAACGAGTGCCCGCCGGCGATCAGCGCCACGGTCTCCTCGTCGTTCATCGCCATGCGACGGAAAGTCTCGCGGATGTCACGCGCCGCTGCGACCGGATCGGGCGTGCCATTGGGGCCTTCGGGGTTGACGTAGATCAGCCCCATCTGCACGGCCGCGAGCGGGTTGGCCAGCTGACGATCGCCGCTGTAGCGCTCGTCGCCGAGCCAGGTCGCTTCCGAACCCCAGTTGACCTGCTCGGGCTCCCACACGTCCTTGCGGCCGCCGGCGAAGCCGAACGTCTTGAAGCCCATCGACTCGAGCGCGACGTTGCCCGTCAGCACGATCAGGTCGGCCCACGAGAGCTTGCGGCCATACTTCTGCTTGATCGGCCACAGCAACCGGCGCGCCTTGTCGATGTTGGCGTTGTCGGGCCAGCTGCCGAGCGGCGCGAAACGAATCTGCCCCGAGCCGGCGCCGCCACGTCCGTCGTGGATGCGGTAGGTGCCGGCGCTGTGCCATGCCATGCGGATGAACAGGCCGCCGTAGTGCCCGAAGTCGGCCGGCCACCACGGCTGCGAGTCCGTCATCACGGCGGCGATGTCCTTCTTGACCTCTGCGAGGTCGAGCGACAGGAATGCCGTGGCGTAGTCGAAGTCCTCGCCCATCGGATTGCCGGCCGGCGGATTGGTGTGCAGCGATGCGAGGTTGAGCCGGTCGGGCCACCAGTCGGGATTGGTCCGGCCGACGCGCGCCTTGCTCGAGAACGGGCACTTCTCAACGGTGCTCATGTACGTTTGCCTGTACGTGGTCCGGCCGGATCGCCGGGAAGCGTTGCGGGAATCGCGTGCCCCGTCGGTGGGCGACGAGGGACGCGGCTGAACGGTGGATGTGGAAACCGCCGCGGCCTGCGACAGGCAATCGGGGCAGCGGCCCCAGAATGCCACCTCGGCCTCGTCGATTTCGTAATCACCGCCGGAATGCGGCGTGAGGCAGGGCGCGGCTCCGACTGCGCAGTCGACGTCGACGACCCGACCACATGTGCGGCAGATCAGGTGATGGTGGTTGTCCCCGACGCGGTCTTCGTAGCGGGCCGGCGAGCCCGACGGCTGGATCCGTCGCAGCAGACCCTCGGAGACCAGCAGCGCCAGCGTGTCGTACACCGATTGCAGCGAGATGGCGCCAATCTCGAGACGAGCCGCATCGGCCACGGCATCGGCCGTGCTGTGCGGCCGCATCGACACCGCCCGCATCACGGCCAGGCGCTGTGCGGTGACATGGACGCCTCGTGCACGGAGCAGCGCAGCTGCGTCGGTCGCCATCTGACGGCGGCCATCCTACCCCGAAGTTTGGAACGACTCCAAATCTTGAACGCTACATCGCCTTGCGCGTGTCGCGGTCGGCGTGCGTGTCGGTCGCCCCCGGTACCGACTCGCCATCCGCCATCGTGACCGCCCGGTGACGCGCAATCCACTCCCGGCAATGCGATCGCAGCCACGGCACCAGGCACATCACGACCGGTGCGGCATCGTCGACGACTGCGAGGTCGCGATCGGTGAGCCACAACCCGAGCACCGCCTGGTCGCGCAGGCTGCGACGACCCGCGTCGCTGACGAAGCGGACCGGGATCGAGAGTCCATGGTGGTCGAAGCGGTGTCTGGTGCGGAGCGTCTCGCGAGCGCCCGGATCGACCAGGCTCGCAAGCCCGTCGAGCGCGCCGGCCCCCGCACACGCGATCACCGGCAGGCAGTCGTAGTGGTTGGCGGCAGCGACGACCCACTGGAGCGCGAGGAGGATGTCGGCGCTGTCCGGCCGATCGAGGTCGAGAAAGGTGCGAGCCGGGAACTCGGCGCGAAGGGCGCGCGCCGTGAGCCACTCCGCGGCGCCCTGCTCGTCGCGGAACAGTCGCGACGTTCGGGCGACACGCAGGCCGGCAATCTGGCGACCCACGCGATGCCCGCTCGTCGAGTCGGCGACGATCGCGAAGCGCGCCGGCATCCCGAGGCGGCGCCACTGGTCGGCACGCGTGGAGAGCTCGGCTGCCTTCGGAAATGTCCGTACGTCCGCGGTGCGCAGATCGAGCATGACGGCGCCCGCGCCCCACTCCGCCAGCAGTTCGTGGCGAGCCTTCACCTCGTCCTTCGCGTCGGGCCACTCCCCCACGACCGCCATGCGAACGAGACCCTGCTGATCGACCGAAATCGTCAACGCCATGAGCATTCCCGGCAAGCGCGTGCGCGCCGATCGAGTGTCGAACTCCAGCCCAACGTTGTCGCGCAAGCGGCGAGGGCGCTCGCGACGTGTGTCCGTGAAATAACTATAGCGGAAGCACCCCTATGACCACATCAGGGTGCTTCCGCAGTGACATCGGGTTGTGACGAAACGCAGGTGGGCTCGCCGTCGCTCAACGCAGGCGTGTGCCCAGCGCTGATGAGCCCGCCGCCCAGCGTTCTCCCACACTGTCGTTGTACGTCGAGCCTTCCACGATGATCGGCATGGGCACGGCCCCGACGCTCGTCAGGATGACGGCGAACTGCTTGTTGGCCATCGCCGGAAACATCAGGGCAACCGGGATGTTCTCGCGGCTGTTGGCGGCCACCGAGACCGTCCCGCTCGCCTTCGTCCCATCGTCGGCGACGACGTCCACCTGGACGGTTGCGACGCTCGCCCCGACGTTGCCGATGAGCACGAACGTCTCGGCCGCATGCGCCCCGCCTGCTTCACCCTGGGAAACGACCCAGGCCGTCCCCGCAGCAGTCGTGCCGGCGCTGACGTGTCCTTCGTGCCAGGAGCGACCATCACCGGGCCACCACATCGCCCGCTCGGCAATGACCGTCCGGTCTCCGATCACGTCGATGCGCGCCGAGAACGCCGTGTCCTCCAGGCCCGGCCGCGTGTCCACCCAGACGTTGAAGCGCGAGCGGGCCGACACCACGAACTCGTCCTGTCGCGTGGCGCCATTCGGGAGCAGGTATGTCACCCGGATGGGCACGTCAACCGCGTGCGGGTTGGCGACCAGCAGGAACGTGTCGAAGTACGGGCCCGTCGCGCCCTCGGCGAAGAACCAGCTGGTGCGCGGCGCAGTCACGCCAGCGGCCGCATGGCCACTCGCGAAGACGCGGGCGCCGTCGTGCCGGTACATCGCGCGCTCGGCGAGCACCGGGACGGTCGACGTGAGGGTCGCCGACATCTCCTCGTCGGCCAGTTCCGGCGCTTCCTGGTTCACCCACACCGTGACGCGACCGCGCGCCGGAACCACGTGCTCACGCACGATGGGCGACAACGGCGCCGGACGGAGGTACGTCATGGTCACCGTCGCATCGGTCTTCGACGGATTGCTGAGCAGATAGAAGAGCTCGAAGCCGCCGATGGTCGCCCCCTCGGCGAAGTGCCACTCGGTCGACGGCGTTGGCACACCGACTTCGGCGTGACTCCCGTAGTTCGCGGCATCCCATGACACCGTCCGGGCCGCGGCGA
>DATJTM010000353.1:0-8770 GCA_035503395.1 Luteitalea sp. | reverse complement strand
GACCTCGACGGGGTGATCTCCACATGGAACGCGGGCGCCGCCCGCCTGTATGGCTGGACCGCGGAACAGGCGCGGGGGTCGGTCAGTCACGACCTGTTGCACACGCAGCCCATCGAACTCGACGCCACGCCCAACGAGTCGGTCCTCGGCCTCGGACTCTGGGAAGGACGGCTGTCGCAGCGTCGCGCCGACGGCCGTGCCGTGATCGTCCAGGCGCGCTGGGCCGTGCGAACCGGTCCCGACGGCAACCCCGTTGTCTGCGAGCTCGCCCGCGACGTCACCGAGAAGGTTCGTGCGCAGGAGGCCGCGGCACAGGCCGACTCGATCGAGCGTCGCCTCGAGTTCGTGGTCGACGCCTGCGACATCGGCACCTGGTACTCGGCACTCATCCCGCTCGACGATGCGCCACCCTCGGCGGAGGTCCTGAACTTCGGAATGCAGAGCGGCGAGCTGACGATCAGTGACGTGTGTCGGCACCATCTCGGGCTGCCGCCTGGAACGGCCATCGACGCCGCCGCCATCAACGCCCGCATCTATCCCGAGGATCGCGCCGGCGTGGCCGACGCGATGGCAGCCGCCATCGCGTCCGGTGGGGAATACGATGCGACGTTCCGGACGTGGCTGCCGCACGACGACGGGATCCGCTGGGTGCGTGGCATTGGCCGGGTGGCGTTCGACGACCGCGGCACCGCGGTACGGTTCGACGGCATCACGCTCGACGTGACTGGCGAGAAACACCTCGAACACGTGCTGCGCGAGCGCGAGTCGTGGTTCCGGGCCCTGGCCGACGACGTGCCGGTGGCGCTCTGGCAGACCGACCCGGCGCAGGCCTGGGTGTACGTGAGCCGTCAGTGGCGCGAGTTCACCGGCTCGACGCTGGCCAGCAATCTCGGCGACGGCTGGCTGGTGCACGTGCACCCCGACGACCGCGCCGGCCTCGTGGCCACGCTGCTCGAGGCCGGACAGCGCCGCGAACCGTTCGCGGTCGATTACCGGTTGCGTCGCCACGACGGTGTGTATCGCTGGGCCGCGACGCTGGGCATGCCGCGCACCGCCGAACTCGGGCGGCATGAAGGCTTCGTCGGCTGCGTGATCGACGTGCACGAACGGAAGCGCGCGGAGCTGGCGCTGATCGAGGACGATCGGCGCAAGGACGAATTCCTCGCGGTCCTGGCCCACGAACTGCGCAATCCACTTGCGCCCATCCGCACGGTCGTCCACCTGCTTGGGCACGAGCGTGCCACACCGGAAGTGTCGCGACGTGCCTTGCCCATGCTCCAGCGTCAACTCGTGCACCTGGTGCGACTCGTCGACGACCTGCTCGACGTGACGCGGATCCGCACCGGCAAGCTCGCGCTGCGCCGGATGCCGACCATCGTGCAGGACGTAGTGGCGCAGGCGGTCGAGGCGAGCGGACTCAGTGCATCGTCGTCGCCGCAGTTGACGGTGCGGCAGCCGGCGATGCCGATCACGGTCGACGGCGACGCCACGCGGCTGGTGCAGGCGTTGATGAATCTGCTGAACAACGCCGCCAAGTTCACGCCGGCTGGCGGTGAGGTGTCCCTCGAGGTCGCTCACGACGAGGGCGAGGTGGTGGTCACCGTCCGCGACAGCGGCATCGGCATGGACGCCGAGTTCCTGCCACGCGTGTTCGACCTCTTCGTGCAGGCGGCGGCGCCACAGGACCACGGCCGGTCCGGGCTCGGCATCGGACTCACGCTCGTGAGGAGCCTCGTCGAACTGCACGGCGGGCGCGTCCGGGCGTGGAGCGACGGCCACGGCCACGGCAGCACGTTCGAGATTGCCCTTCCGACGATGTAGATCCGGTCGTCAGGGCAGGCCGAACCACGCGAGGCCCGCCGACGCCGAGGCGACGTTGGCGAGACCGACGACGACGAGATCGCGCGGCGTGCCGGCGTACGTCCACCGGAACAACAGGCACTCCACCGCAATCGCGAACACTTCCGCGACCGTGAAATAGGCCAGGTACGACGCGCGTGGCCACAACAGCAACGGCAACGCCACCGCGACGATCGGGTAGGTGACGGCGGTGAGCCACAGCGCCGCGATCAGTCGCTGCCGCCAACGGTACCGTGCCCCGAGCCCGACGAGCAGAAAGGGGCCCTCGATGGCGACCGTGAAGAAGTAGCCGGGCACCAGCCACGCCCACAACGATGCCGCCGTCATCGCCTGAAGAGGACGAGGAACGGCACTTCGGCGAGGACGTGCGCCACGGCGATGGTGAAGTAGGCCTGCCGCGTCCACGCGTAATCGATCGCAAACAGGATCCAGAGGCCGACCACCATCGCGCCACCGACCGCGAGTCCGGCGGCGAGCCATCGACGCCAGGCCCGCGACGCCGCGACCAGCGGCACGCCGCGCAGGTGCCACGGCAGCGCGGCCGTCGTCAGCGGGATGCCGACGATCCAGACGCCGTAGTGGAGGGACTCGAGCAGGACGTGCGTGGCGAGCAGGGCAGGAGCGGCGGCATCCGGCAGCAGGAAGGCGCCGACTTGCGCCGCTTTCGGCGTCGCGACCAGGGGCGCCGCGTCGACGCCGGTCGTGCCCCACCACACGGCGACCAGCACCGCCGGCAGCAGCGCCATCGTCGTTCGCCACGCCGGCTGCCAGGCGACACGCCGCAGCGACAGTTCGCGATCGAGGAAGACGAGGGCGAGCAGCGGGTGCGCGAAGACGAGGGCCACGCTGCTCCACAACGGCCACAGCCAGGCGGCTGTGCACGCCAGGGCCGCCACAGCGACGATGCGCACGACCCTCGTGCGTTCACCTTGGTGGACGTAGGCGTCGAGCTTCAGCTCGACGCGCTGCCTCGACTGCCTATCCAGCCGCACGCGGAGCAGGCAGAGCGTGACGACCCACGCGATGACCATCGTCTGCCAGGCCGCGAGCAGTGACAGGTGCCCCTCGTCGGACAGCGACGGGAAGGCCGACGGCACCAGCGACAGCCCGACGAAGCCGGCGGTGAGGCTGACCACGCCACTCAGGCCAACGAGGAACGCCGGACGCAGGCGTCCCCAGCGTGCCGGCATGCGTGAGAGGAAATAGCGCGCTTCGCACCAGTTGTGCGGGCCGGCGCAGATCAGGACGACGGCGACCGCCATCGCGAGGGGAGCCGCGACGATCAGCGCCGCGAGCAGGACGACGGCCAGCGGCAGCAGCCAGTGCAGAGCGCGCACTTTCACGGACGCATTTCGTAGCCGACCGACTTGTCGGTCGGTTCTGCCAGTTCGGAGAGGGAGCGCACGTTCACGGGCGTCGGTAGAACAGCTGCACGGTCGGCTGCACCAGCCCTGGCTTGACCGTGATCTCGATCGTCGGCGTGACCTTGGAGGCCTGGGGATTCGGCTGCGGCGGCGGTCCTGGCGGCCTGGTCCGACGCACGCCGGGCGTAGCGATGTCGACGGCGGCGACCGGAACGCCGAACCATGCGGTGGCGACGGCCGCGCCCAGCAAGGCTGCGGCCGTGGCCGCGCCGGTGCCCTTGCGACCGAGCAGGAACGGCAGGCTGAGCAAGGCCATCGCGAGCGCCACCGCCGCAATCACGTGGCGGTAGACGGCGGGCGTGCCCGTTGAGGCTTCCTGCCCGGCCGCCGATTCGCCGGTCTGACCAAGCATGGCCTGCAGGTGCTCACGGGCGACGTACACCACGATGCGGTCGGGTGGAGCCACGACACCCGTCGGCGTGACCGTGATGACGACGGGCCGCAGGATGGATCCGCGGGCCGGTGGCGGCTCGCCCGGCCGGCGGGGCGCAGCGGCATCGGCATGGACCAGACCACATGAGACGACCCAGCAGACGACGGCAAGGATGGCGGCACGCATGTCCCCAACAACGCGCCGCGGCCGGCTTCCGTACGCCAGCCCGGCCGAACCCGCCACACTTTCGTCAAAACCTGCCGCCAGCCCGTCTGCTACGCTCCTCTACTGGATGACTGACCTTCACAACCCGTCCCGCCGTGCCCTGCTGTTGGGGCTGGCCACGTCCCTGACCGCCGCTGCTGCCTGTGGTGGCGGATCGAGCACACCGACGTCACCTTCACCGTCGACCGGCACCTGGGTCGCCAACGTGCCGTTCAGCACGCTCGACATGCCGGCTGGAACCGGCACAGAGGCTGTGGCCGGTTCGCGCGTCGTCGTCGACTACGTGGGCTGGCTTTACAACACCAGCAACGCCACCGGCGACTTCAAGGGATCGGTGTTCGACACCTCCTTGCAGACAGGAAGGACGCCTTACCAGTTTGTGCTGGGTGCTAATTCCGTCATCCGAGGCTGGGAACAGGGAATACCAGGCATGAAGGTGGGCGGCATCCGTCGTCTCATCATTCCGCCTGAGCTGGCGTACGGACAAACCGGCAATGGGACGGCTATTCCGCCCAACGCTACGCTCATCTTCGAAGTGCGTCTCAACGAGATCCTCGTCTCGGCCTAGTACAGGAACACAGGAAGACAGGAATCCAGGAACACAGGCACTGGAGTTCAGGAAACAGGGAGCAAATACGGGAGCAGGGGGCGGATTCGGCGCGTGCTGCGGCGGTGGGCCTGTGTCCTGGCTCCTGACTCCTGTACTCCTGATCTCCTGCTCTCCTGTCCCTCCTGAGCCGTTGCGGCTCCGTAAACACCTTTCGTCCCGCTGCCGTACAATGTCGGGAACCCGTGCGAAAGGTCTTTGTCCCGGCACTCGTGTGCGCGGCCACCCTGGCTGCCACGGCGGCGTCCTCTCCGGAGAGCGACCGCGCTCCCGATCACGCCGCGTTCGACCGCGTGGTCAAGCCCTTCCTCGAGAAGAACTGCGTCGACTGCCACAACGACAAGCGGCAGAAGGGCGGGATGAATTTCGAGCGGATCGACAGCGCCGACGCGGTGGCCACCCACCTCGACGACGTGGAGCACATGCTCCTGAAGATCCGGACCGGCGAGATGCCTCCCGAGGACGAGGAGCGGCCGGACCCGAAGGAGGCCGAAGCGGTCGGCCAATGGTTCGAGGCCGAGTTCGCCCGTCTCGAACGCGTGACGCCGCCCGATCCAGGCCGCATCACCGCCCGCCGCCTCAATCGCACCGAATACAACAACACCGTTCGTGACCTGTTCGGCATCGACGTCCGTCCTGCCGACGACTTCCCGCAGGACGATGCCGGGTACGGCTTCGACAACATCGCCGACGTGCTGTCGCTGTCGCCGGTGTTGCTCGAGAAGTACATGGTGGCGTCCGAGAAGGTGGTCCGCACCGCGATGTTCGGTCACGAGGCCGAACCGCCCTCGCTGATTCGCCTGCGGTCGGCCAATGCCGTCGTCGCGCCGAGCCGCGTGGTGCCGGACAGCTACGATCACAGCGGCCTGAGCCTCCCCAATGCCACCCACGCCTCGCAGCGGATCGCGGTGCCCGGTGAGTACCTGATTCGCACGTTCCTGAACGGCAAGCGGCCGATCGGGTCGATGCCCGTGCGGGTGGGGTTGTACATCGACGGCGCCCTGGTCGCGGAGCAGACGCTCGACCCGGCCGCGCAGGCGGCGTTCGACGAGGACGAGCAGGAACTCGATGGCAAGACCCTCGAGTTCCGCGTGCCGCTCCAGGCCGGCGAGCACTGGATTGCCGCCAGCCTCCTGAACTTGTACGACGGCCTGCCCGAGCGCTTCAACGGCCCGAACCCGTCGACCCGGCCCGAGCAGCACAAGGTGCCGACCTTCACGCCGCCGAAGAACGCGACGCCGGAGCGCATCGCGCAGTCGCGCAAGTTCTTCGACGAGCGGATGAAGAATCTCGCGAAGGCGCCGATCAACACCGGTCGCGTCGGCCGTCTCGAACTGGCTGGTCCGTTCAAGCCGGAGACGAAGCCGTCGCCGGCCAGCCTCAAGGCGATCTATGCCTGTGGCCACGTGCCGACGGCAGCCGTGCCGCACCCGAAGCATCAGGCCTGGTGCGGCCTGAAGAACATCTCGCAGGTGGCGCAGCGGGCGTTCCGCCGACCGGTCACGCGCGAGGAGCTCGTGCCGTACGTCGCGGTGATGGCGCGGGCGCAGAAGGCGGGCGAGCCGTACGACGAGTCGCTGGCCATCGCGCTCCAGGCCGTGCTCGTGTCGCCGGACTTCCTCTTCCGCATCGAGAAGGATCGCGTCGCGGTCGCCGACAAGCCGGGCGTGCCGGTCAGCGATCACGAACTCGCGTCGCGGCTCTCGTACTTCCTGTGGTCGTCGATGCCCGACGCCGAACTACGGCGCGCCGCCGATCGGCGCACGCTGCGCAATCCCGCCGTGCTCCAGGCGCAGGTCCTGCGCATGCTCGCCGACCCGAAGGCCAAGGCGCTGGTCGAGGAATTCGGCGGCCAGTGGCTGCAGTTCCGGGCCCTCGAATCGGTGTCGCCCGATCGCGAGAAGTTCCCGAGCTTCGACACGTACCTGAAGCTGTCGATGCGCAACGAGACGATGTTGTTCTTCGAGAACGTCGTGCGCCAGGACCGCAGCATCCTGGAGTTCCTCGACGCGAAGTACACGTTCCTCAACGAGCGGCTGGCGAAGCACTACGGCGTCGACGGCGTGACCGGCCCGGATTTCCGTCGCGTCGAACTGACCGACGCACAGCGTGGCGGCGTCCTCACGCAGGCGAGCGTGCTGACGGTGTCGTCGTACGCCACTCGCACGTCGCCGGTGCTGCGTGGCAAGTGGATTCTCGACAACCTGCTCGACGCGCCGCCGCCCGATCCGCCGGCCGGCGTGCCGGCGCTGGACGAGACCAAGGTCGGCGAGACCGCCTCGCTGCGCCAGCAGATGGAAGCGCACCGCAGCAACCCGACCTGCGCGTCGTGCCATCGCCGCATGGATCCGCTCGGCTTCGGTCTCGAGAACTACGACGCGATCGGCGCCTGGCGCGCGATGGACGGCAAGTTCGCGATCGACCCGAAGGGCGAACTACCCGACGGACGTACCTTCCATCAGCCGTCAGAGCTGCGGACGATCCTGGTGCAGGACCGCCAGGACTTCGCGCGGGCGCTGTCGTCCAAGCTGATGATCTACGCGCTCGGCCGCGGCCTCGAGCGCTTCGACAAGCCGACCGTCCGCGGCATCGTGCAGCGGATGCCGCAGCACGACTACAAGTTCTCCGGCCTCGTGCTCGAAATCGTCAACAGCCTGCCGTTCCAGATGCGACGGGGCACGACCCCGGGAGTCACCGCACCATGATCATCACGGGCACGCACCTGCCACGCCGCACGTTCCTCCGGGGCCTCGGGGCCGCCGTCGCCCTGCCCATGCTCGACGCGATGACGCCGGCATTGGCCAAGGCCGCACCGGCTGCCGCCGGTCCGAAGCGTCTCGTCTTCACGTACGTGCCCAACGGCGTGTCGATGGCCGGCTGGACACCGACCGGCGCAGGGGCCGGCTTCGAACTGTCGACGGTGCTCAAGCCGCTGGCGGCGCACCGCTCGGACATGCTGGTCCTCAGCGGGCTCGCGCAGCGCAACGGCATGGCGCTCGGTGATGGACCGGGCGACCACGCCCGTGCGGCGGCGTCGTACCTCACCGGTGTCCACCCGAAGAAGACCTCCGGCGCCGACATCCACAACGGCATATCGGCCGACCAGATCGTCGCGCAGTCGCTGGCCAAGGAGACGCGCTTCTCGTCGATCGAGATCGGCTGCGACGACTCGCGCACCGTCGGCAACTGCGACTCGGGATACAGCTGCGCGTACACCAACAGCCTCGCGTGGCGCAGCGAGTCGTCGCCGATGCCGCCCGAGACCAATCCGCGTCTCGTCTTCGAGCGGTTGTTCGGCGCCGACGCGCACCTCGACCCGGCGACGCGGCAGCGCCGCATGCTGCACCGCCGCAGCATCCTCGACCTGGTCGGCGAGCGCACCAAGCAGCTCACCGGCACGCTGGGTGCCAGCGACCGCCGCAAGGTCGACGAGTACCTGCACGCCGTGCGCGAGATCGAGCGGCAGATCGAAGTCGCCGAGAGCGACATGCGCGACCTGCGGCCCGGCATCGACAAGCCGACCGGCATCCCGGTGGCCTTCGCCGACTACGTCAAGTTGATGTACGACCTGCAGGTCGTGGCCTTCCAGACCGACCTCACGCGCGTCGTGACGATGATGGTGGGACGTGAAGGATCGATGCGCACGTATCCGGAGATCGGCGTGCCGGATCCGCATCACCCACTCACGCATCACCGCAACAACAAGGACTGGATGGCGCGGGTCGAGCAGATCAACGTCTTCCACGCCGAGCTGTTCAACTACTTCATCGAGAAGATGAAGGCGACCAAGGAAGGCGACTCGAACCTGCTCGAGCGCTCGATGGTGGTCTACGGCAGCGGCCTGAGCGACGGCAATCGCCACACCCACGAGGACCTGCCGGTCCTCATCATGGGGCAGGGCGGCGGCCTCCTGAAGACGGGGCGTCACGTCGTCTACGAGAAGGAGACGCCGATGAACAACCTGTACCTGACGCTGATGGCAGGGATGGGCGTGAAGACCGAGACGCTCGGCGACAGCACCGGCGAACTCGATTTCCTGACGGACGTGTCGTAGGGAGCCTACAGGGCCTACAGCCTGCGAGCCTGCGAGAAGGGGCGCCCGTACACCGAGGCGCCCCTTGCTGTGTCAGCCAACAGGTAGGCTGCTAGCCACAGGTAGGCTGCAGGCTACAGGCTGTAGGCTACCCGTAACGACGAACGACGAACGACGAACGAAAGGGCGCCCCGTGAGGCGCCCTTCGTCGTTTCAGGTAGGCCGTAGGCTGCAGGCTGCGAGTCGGT
>DATJTM010000352.1:0-5359 GCA_035503395.1 Luteitalea sp. | reverse complement strand
GATGGTGCGTGGTCGCCGAACACGCGCGCAATCGCCACCGCCTCCGCCTTGTCGCCGAGCGGCGTCGAAGTCGCGTGCGCGTTGATGTGCGCGATCGCCTCCGGGGCGATCGCGGCATCGGCCAGCGCCGCGCGCATGGCTCGGGCGACACCACCGCCGTCGTCGGGCGGTGCGGTCACGTGGTGCGCGTCGCCACTCATGCCGTAGCCGACGATCTCGGCCAGGATCGTGGCCCCACGCTGCCGCGCGAACTCGAGCTCCTCGAGCACGAGCACACCGGCACCTTCACCGACCACGAACCCATCGCGGTCCGCGTCCCACGGACGGCTGGCACGCGCCGGGTCGTCGTTGCGCTGCGACAGTGCCCGCATCGAGGCGAAGCCGGCCACACCGAGTGGTGAGACCGTGGCCTCCGATCCGCCGCAGATCATGGCGTCGGCCTGTCGATGCTGGATCAGGCGGAACGCATCGCCGATGGCGTGCGCGCCGGTGGCGCAGGCGGTGGCGACGGCGGTGTTGGGCCCCCTCGCCCCGCTTCTCACCGATACCTGACCAGCCGCGAGGTTGACGATCGCCGACAGGATGAAGAACGGCGACACCCGGTCTGGGCC
This sequence comes from Luteitalea sp., assembly GCA_035503395.1. Classification (GTDB taxonomy): domain Bacteria; phylum Acidobacteriota; class Vicinamibacteria; order Vicinamibacterales; family Vicinamibacteraceae; genus Luteitalea. The sequence continues at coordinate 4,748 of DATJTM010000352.1, read as the reverse complement.
ACGCTGCATCAACGTCGTGTGCTCGCGCTCGATGACCTCGAAGCCGCCGATGCCGCTCCCGATCGAGACGCCCACACGGTCCCGATTGCCGTCGTCGATGACCAGGCCGCTCTGCTCGAGCGCCATGTGCGCCGAGGCGATCGCGAACTGGATGAAGCGCGCGCACTTCTTGATGTCCTTCTTGTCGATCCAGGTCAGCGGGTCGAAGTCCTTGACCTCACCGGCGAAGCGGGTCGAATGTGCGCTGGCGTCGAACAACGTGATTGGCGCGATGCCGGACTGGCCGGCCACCGCGGCCTTCCAGCTTTCCTCGGTGCCGACGCCAAGCGGCGACACGAGTCCGATACCGGTGACGACGACGCGTCTGCTCATGGGCGAGCCTCCAGATGCACAGGACGACGATACGCCGCCTGCGGGTCAGGTACGAGTCGATGTGCAGTCAGCATGAGGTCGGCGGCGGGGCAGCGACGGCGCTGCCCGGTCGCCTGACGGTAGCGCTAGCGTGCGACCAGCTGCGCCTTCAAGTAGTCGCGATTCATCTTCGCGATGTTCGTGATGCGGATTTCCTTCGGGCAGACCGCTTCGCACTCGCCCTCGTTCGAGCAGGCCCCGAAACCTTCGATGTCCATCTGCTCGACCATGCGGATGGTTCGGCGGGTCTGCTCGGCCTTGCCCTGCGGCAGCGTGTTCAGGTGCGCGATCTTCGCCGACGTGAACAGCGCGGCCGAGGCGTTCTTGCAGGCCGCGACACAGGCACCGCACTGAATGCAGGCGGCCGAGTCGAACGCTTCGTCTGACACCGGCTTGGGCACCGGAATGGCGTTGGCGTCCGGCGCGGCGCCGACGTTCATCGAGATGTAGCCGCCGGCCCTGACGACGCGATCGAGTGAGCTGCGGTCGACGACGAGGTCGCGGACGACCGGGAAAGCGCGGGCGCGCCACGGCTCGATGACGATGGTGTCGCCATTCTTGAAGCGACGCATGTGGAGCTGGCAGACGGTCGTGCCGGGATCGGGGCCGTGCGCCACGCCGTTCACCATGCACCCGCAGGTGCCGCAGATGCCCTCGCGGCAATCCGAGTCGAAGGCGATCGGCTCCTCGCCGCGCTTGATGATGTCCTCGTTGACGACGTCGAGCATCTCGAGGAACGACATGTCCGGCGAGATGTTGTCGGCCTTGTACTCGACGAGGCGGCCGGGCGCGCCGGGCCCCGGCTGGCGCCACACCTTCAGTGTCAGATTCATTCCAGCCATCGGTTCTCTCTTCAACCTCAGACTACGGGCTACGGGCTACAGCCTACAGCCTACCTATAGGACTCACACAGGCTGCAGACGGGGGCCGTCGGCCTTCGCCACGATGTCAGCGCGTCGCGACATGATGCGACCGCTGTCCCCGTACCCTGTACCCGGTACCCGGTACCCGGTACCCGGCTCGAGCGTCGAGCTGACGCTCGACGCCTACTTGTACGAGCGCTGAGACGGCTTGACGTAGTCGAAGTGCAGCGGCTCGACGTGGCGCACCGGGCGAGTGCCGACGCCGGTGAACTCCCACGCCGCGGCATGCGCGAAGTGCTCGTCATCGCGCTGCGCCTCGTTGTCGGGCGTCTGGAACTCCTCGCGGAAGTGGCCGCCGCACGACTCCTGGCGTTCCAGCGCGTCGAGCGCCAGCAGTTCCGCGAACTCGAGGTAGTCGGCCACGCGGCCGGCGTACTCGAGGTTCTTGTTCATGTTGTTCGGCTCGCCCGGCACCGAGACGTTCTGCCAGAACTCGTCGCGCAACTTGGGGATTTCGGTCAGCGCCTTCTGCAGGCCGCCGGCCGTGCGCGACATGCCCACGTAGTCCCAGACCACGCGTCCGAGCTGCCGATGCAGTTCGCGCGGCGTCTTGCTCCCCTTGACCGACAGCAGCCGCGAGATCTGCGACTGCGCGTTGTTGGCGGCCTCGCTGAATGCGTCGTGATCGGCGGTGACCTTGGGCAGCGTCGCGCTCGCCAGGTAATGACTGAGCGTGTACGGAATGACGAAGTAGCCGTCGGCCAGGCCCTGCATGAGTGCACTCGCGCCCAGGCGGTTGGCGCCGTGGTCGGAGAAGTTCGCCTCACCGAGCACGTGCAGGCCCGGGATCGTGCTCATCAGGTTGTAGTCCACCCACAACCCGCCCATCGTGTAGTGCACGGCGGGGTAGATCCGCATCGGCACCTGATAGGGGTTGTCGTCGGTGATCTTCTGGTACATGTCGAACAGGTTGCCGTAGCGCTGCTTGATGACGTCCTGTCCGAGGCGGTTGATCGAGTCGGCGAAGTCCAGGTACACCGACAGCCCGGTCTCACCCACGCCACGACCGTCGTCGCACACCAGTTTGGCGGCGCGTGAGGCGACGTCGCGCGGCACGAGGTTGCCGAAGCTCGGATAGCGACGTTCGAGGTAGTAGTCGCGCTCGGCTTCGGGAATCTGCTGGGGCGGGCGCTTGTCGCCCGGCTGCTTGGGCACCCACACGCGACCGTCGTTGCGCAGGCTCTCGCTCATGAGCGTGAGCTTGCTCTGATGGTCGCCCGACACCGGGATGCAGGTCGGGTGGATCTGCGTGAAGCAGGGGTTGGCCATCAGCGCGCCGCGCTTGTGCGCGCGCCAGGCGGCGGTGACGTTGCTGTTCACCGCGTTGGTGGACAGGTAGTACACCGTCCCGTAGCCGCCGGTGCAGAGCAGCACCGCGTCGCCGGCCCACTTCTCGAGTTCGCCGGTCACGAGGTTGCGCGTGATGATCCCGCGCGCCTGGCCGTCGACCAGCACCACGTCGAGCATCTCGCGCTGCGGCATCAGCGTGACGGTGCCGGCGTCGACCTGCCGCATCATCGACTGGTAGGCGCCGATCAGCAGCTGCTGGCCGGTCTGGCCGCGGGCGTAGAACGTGCGCGACACCTGGGCGCCGCCGAACGATCGGTTGTCGAGCAGGCCGCCATATTCGCGCGCGAACGGCACGCCCTGCGCCACGCACTGGTCGATGATGTCGACGCTGACCTGCGCGAGGCGGAACACGTTGGCTTCGCGGGCGCGATAGTCGCCGCCCTTCACCGTGTCGTAGAACAGGCGATAGATGCTGTCGCCGTCGTTGCGGTAGTTCTTGGCGGCGTTGATGCCGCCCTGCGCCGCGATGGAGTGCGCCCGGCGCGGGCTGTCGTGGATGCAGAAGGTGAGGACGTTGTAGCCGAGCTCACCGAGCGCCGCCGATGCCGAGGCGCCCGCCAGACCGGTGCCGACGCAGATCACCGTCAGCTTGCGGCGATTGGCCGGGTTCACCAGCTTGGATTCGAACTTGTGGCGATCCCACTTCCCCTCGATGGAGCCGCCGGGAACCTTGCTGTCGAGCGTCATCACTGGGCCACCCGATGGGTGAAGAACATGAACACCGGCAGCATCGCGAACCCGCCGGCGATGAGCACGGCCAGCACACGCCCGCCGAGCACCAGCCCGCGACCGAATCGCTGATTGGACAATCCGAGCGACTGCGCCGCGCTGGAGATGCCGTGATTGAGGTGGAGCCCGATGAGGATCATCGCGGCCACGTAGAGCCCGACGTACAGCGGATTGCTGTAGACCTCGGCGACCAGCGCGAACAGGTCGCGGTCGCCGGTCCGCGGATCCACGTAATAGGGCCCGTACTTGAAGGTCCGCACGTGGATGACCACGAACAGGAGAATCAGCAGGCCGGTGATGGGCATCGTGGTCGACGCCCACGACTTCCGGCTGGTGTGGCCGGCCCAGTGTTTCTCGGCATAGCGCACCGGGCGGGCCGCGGTGTTGCGCTTGAGGTTGGTCAGCGTCTTGACGATGTGGAGGACGAAGAGCGCGACCAGCCCGAGTTCCGCGAGGTAGAGCAGCGGACCGAGTGCCTCGATCTTGTGGGCGTAGGCGTTGAACGCCTCCGACCCGCCGAGCAGCGTGAGGTTGCCGGCCAGGTGCGTGACGAGGAAGCCGAAGAGCAACAGGCCCGTGAGCCCGATGATGATCTTGGACCCGACCGTTGACGAGAAGAACGAGGGACGACTGGACATGTCAGACTCCGCAGCCGGTCACGCCTGGGCAGGCGTCCGGGTGCGTCGAGGATGGCCCTGAACTGTCGGATGACATCTGACGAAGGGAGCGGCAGCGCTCGTGGATGGGCATCCCCGTGAGGTGCGCGGCGGCCCGAACCCCGGGAATGGTATCCCCACTTGCGTTTGCGGGCAACGGCCCGATGCGTGGCAGGCTTGACCATCCCTGCCGGGATGCTAATGATAGGGACGCTGTCGCGGTCCGGATCGATCCCGCGCCCGCCGCGCGCGCTCGCGGCATCGTCCATCTCGTTCAAGGATTCCCGGTGAAGATTCACGAGTATCAGGCAAAGGCCATCCTGGCCCGGCACGGTGTGCCGGTGCCCCGTGGGGAGGTTGCGTTCTCGGCCGAGGAGGCCGGTGCCATCGCCCGTCGCCTCGGCGGCGGCGTCACGGTGGTCAAGGCGCAGATCCACGCCGGCGGCCGCGGCAAGGGTGGTGGCGTCAAGGTGGTCAAGGACGCCGCGCTCGCCGAAGAGACGGCCAAGCAGATGATCGGGATGACGCTCGTGACCCACCAGACCGGGCCCGAGGGTCGCAAGGTCGAGCGGCTGCTCATCGAGGAAGGCGTCAAGATCGCCAAGGAGCTGTACCTCGGGCTGCTCGTCGATCGCGCCGCCGGTTGCCCCATCCTGATGGCCAGCAGCGAAGGCGGCAT
>DATJTM010000351.1:0-2417 GCA_035503395.1 Luteitalea sp. | reverse complement strand
GAGGCGACCGGCGTCGACGCCGACTTCTTCATCTTCCGTGACCGCAGCCAGGACGCCTTCCTGCCCTGGGACGTCATCGATGGCGGCATGAAGCAGTCGTTCTTCCGCGGCGAGTTCGACAAGGCGATGCGCGAAGAGTGGACCTTGCCGCCGAAGCGCCAGCAGGACAACGCGCGCTTCCTGCCCGTCATCTCCTGACCTGCCCGCCCCGGTGACAGCGCTGCGCCCCAGGCTCGCCTCCGGACTGCTTGCTGCAGCGTGGTGTGCGGCCCTGGCCGGAGTCGTGGCGTCGACCGCCGGGCCGGTCGCGGTCCGCAGCCTCGGCGTGTCGATCTCCGGCGGGCAGCGCCTGTTGGTCGCAGCGGCCTTGCTCGCGGCAGTCGGAGTCTGGTGCCGAGGCCGTCTCGCGGGTCTGCTCGACGAACTCGCACGCAGCCCCGCCCCATACGTCGGGACGCTGCTGCTCGTGCTCGGCGCGACCGCGCTCACGCAGGTGGAACGCGGTGCCGTCAGCGTCGGTGGCGCCGATTCCGCCGGGTACCTGCTGCAGGCAGAACGTTGGCTGACGGGCACGGTGCGGACGCCACTGCCGCTGACCATTCCTGGGGTGACCGATCCCTGGGTGCAGAGCGGCTTCGGCGTGCGGCCTGATCCGAGCGGGACCGCAACCGTACCGACGTACCCGCCGGGCCTGCCCTGGCTGGAGGCTGCGGCCGTGGCGACCGGCGGACGGACGCTGGCGATCCGCGGCATCCCGATCCTGAGCGCCCTCGTGGCCCTTGGCGCCCTGTGGGCCCTGGTGCGCCGCGCGAGTGGCCATGCCGCTGCGGCGCTGTCGGTGCTCGTGCTCGCCACGATGCCGCCCTTCCTGTACCAGGCGCTGCAACCGATGTCGGATGTGCCGGCGCTCGCGTGCTGGCTCCTCGCCCTCGCGTTGCCCGCAGGCACGTCGTGGCGTTCGGTGGTCGCGTCTGCCGTGGCTGTACTCGTGGCGTGTCTCATCAGACCGAACCTCGCTCCACTGGTCCTCGCCGTGATGTGGCAGGCCGCCATGCATGGCTCCCGTACGTTGCGGCTGCGTCGTGTGGCGACGGTCGCCGCCGGTGCCATCCTCGCTGTCGTCGCCGTGGCTCTCGTGCAGGCGGCGCTCTACGGCTCGCCGTGGCAGTCCGGCTACGGACGCGCCTCCGAGCTCTTCGCGCTCGCGCACATTCCCGCCAACTGCCGCCTGTACCTCGCCTGGCTGCGCGAGGCCCTGGCGACCCCAACGCTGTGGCTGCTCGCTCTCGGCAGCGCGTCGCTCGCGTTTCACGCCATGCGCACGCCGAGCCTCCGTCCGCCGCTGCTCATGGCGAGCCTGACCATCGCGCTGTACCTCGTGTACGCACCGTTCGACTCCTGGAGCTACCTTCGCTTCGTGCTCGTGCCGCTGGCGTTGCTGCCGATCGGCGCCGCCCATCTGTTGCGCGGACTCACCGCGTCGCGAGCGGGCCTCCTGACGTTTCCGGTCGTTGCCGCGCTCGCATTGCTGATCACCACGAGCGAGGTGTCGCGCGCGCAGGAGCTCCTTGCGTTCCGCATCCGTACTCGCGAGATGCGGTACGAAAGCGCCGGGACCTTCATTCGCGACACCCTGCCGCGCGAGGCGGTGATCGTCGCCGTGCAACACAGCGCCTCGGCGCCGTTCTACAGTGGCCGTCCCGTCGTTCGCGCCGACCTGCTGCCCGTCGAGGCCTGGCCCGGAGTGGTCACGTGGGCGGCGGAGACTCGACGGCCGCTCGTGTTCGTCCTCGACGAACACGAACCCGGCGTCCTGCGCCGCCGCTTCGCAGGCGCTCCGCTGATGGCGTTCGACTGGCCGCCGCGCGCCGAGATCGGTCGCCCGGCCGCGACGCGCATCTGGGTGGCTGACGACCGCGCGGCGTTCCTTGCCGGCCATTCGATTCCCTCCCGCCGCATCGTGGACACACCCCGGTGACGAACGGCGGGGGGCGTGAGTGCGGCCGTGCACGCTCGGTCCCCTCGTCAGCGAGCCAGAGCGTTCTGCGCTTCGTGCTCGGTGTAGGCCGAGAGGATCACGTCGCGCAGCTTGTCCTGCGCATCCGAGTCGCCGATCGGACGCAACAGCGCGAAGCTCCGGCGTTCGCCGTTGACTGAATAGGTGCGGGCCGGAAAGGTGACGTTGCGACGGCCCGACGGTGCCCGGCGTTCCCAGACGGCGAAGCCAATCAGCTTCAAGCCATCGAGGACCCCTTCGACGAAGTGCAGTTCGGCATCGGCCAGCTTGCCGGCGGGGCTGGCCTGTTCGTTGGCGGCGACGATCTTGACGGTCATGCGCGTGTCCTCCAGTGAGCCCGCGAGCGGGCGCGACCGGCCGCACTGCCAGCCTGCTCGCGACCGTGAGCAGACCGGCAGGC
>DATJTM010000350.1:0-5689 GCA_035503395.1 Luteitalea sp. | reverse complement strand
CCCAGTCGAAGGCGAGATCCCCTGCGAGTCGAAGGAACAACAAAAAAGCCGGCACCCGTGAAGGTGCCGGCTGCTTGGCCGCGCCACTGGCGCGGGAAGGCTACGCGTCGAGCAGGCGCACGTCGCCAGCGCGGGGACCCTTGCCGGAGTCTTCCGCATTGAACTCGACACGCTGGCCTTCGCGCAGGAGCTCGAAGACGGCGCCGCGGACGGCGCTGCGATGGAAGAAGTGTTCAACACCTGTCTCATCGCGGATGAAGCCGAAGCCCTTGTCGATGAGCAGGCGCGCAATGGTTCCCGACGGCATACCGTGACCTCCGATGTCTCCAGCCGCGACGATGTGGCAGGAGGCCCCGCACGGACTGTTCGACAGCGCACATGCGAGGATGTCTGCCCGGGGTATGGACGCGTCCCCATCGCGCCCACATGGTTCCGCCCCCGGAATACTGTCTTAAGTGAGGGAGGGTGCGGGGATGGTAGCACGCAACCCGAATGCAAGCGGAAGGGATTGCTACACACCGACACGCGCTCCCAGCCACCGTCATGGATAGGACGCGAACACCATACGCCCCGTTCGACGGCACGATGGGCCTGGTCCCCGCAGTAATTCTGGCCGCAGGCCAATCCTTACGGATGGGTCGGGTCAAGGCCCTGTTGCCATGGCCGCCGCACGGCCGGCCGTGTGTCATACACGTGATCGAACAGTTACGGGACGGCGGCGCCAGCGCCGTCGCGGTGGTGACGGGCGCTCACCACGACGCGATTGCAGCCGTCGTCGGCGATCGCGCCACCGTCGTCTTCAACGCGAGTCACGACGCGGGCCAGCTCGGTTCGCTGCAGGCTGGGCTGTCGTGGGCCTTCGCCGGCTCAGCCGAATGGGCGATCGTGACCCTGGTCGACGTGCCGGGCGTGGCGCCGACGACGATCGAGATGCTCCTCCAGGCGGCAGCCAGCACGACGGCACTGATCGTTCGCCCGACCATCGGCGCGGAACACGGGCACCCGGTGTTGTGGCATCGCAACGCGTGGCCGCTGCTGCGCGACGCCGGCGACGGCGGCGCCCGTCAGGTCGTCCGCGGACTGGCAGCGAGGGGGCAGGTGCTCGACGTGCCCGTGGACGACGACTCGGTTCTGCGCGACATCGACACTCCGGCGCAGTATCAGGCACAGGTCGAAAGTCAGAAGTCGAAAGTCAGAAGTCAGAAGTAGAGCCGAGCTCGATGTCGTCGGGCCGCGTTGGGACAACGGGCCCTACCTGCCGATGCGGACGCAAGCGCATGCGCCTGCTCCTGCCCAGCGGCGACCGCGAATTGCCCGGCCACTCCCGACTGCCGACCGGCCGACTGCCTCTTCGAACTTCGTACTTCTGACTTCGGACTTCCGACTTCCTGGTTCCCGGTTCCCGGTTCCCGGTACCCGGTACCCGGTACCCGTCTCCCGTCTCCCGTCAAAGATTCCGTGTCGCCATGACCTCACGCGCCGGCGTGCGATTGCCGTTGCAACTGATGCGGCGCGGCGCGTCGACGATGCGGAGGTCGTAGCCGAAGGAGCGGTACAGGTCGAGGATGCGCGGGGTGGCCTGATTCGACAGGACCACCGGGCCCGGGTGTGCGGCGAGGAACGCTGCGGTCCGCTCCTGATCGCTCCACGAGAAGCCACGCGCCGCGTACTGCCGGAACGGCACGTCGTAGGGCGGATCGGCGTAGACGAAGTCGTCGGGCTCGAGTGGCAGCGCATCGAACTCGAGGCAGCTGAACGTCCATCGGCTCAGCGCGTCGGCGTACCGTGAGAAATCGGTGACGTATGGAATCGTCCGGTAGCTGCCGAACGGCACGTTGAACTGGTTGCGTTTGTTGAACCGGCACAGCCCGTTGTAGCCGGTGCGATTCAGGAAGTAGAACAGGCTGGCCGCCTCGCGGGTGTCGCCGTGGCCGTCGCGCAACAGCGCGTTGAAGCGGGCGCGATGGGCGTCGTACAACGCGCGATCGTTGGCGAGCGGCACCGCGATCTGCAGACCGCGCTGCAGCCACTGATAGAAATTCACCAGGTGCGGGTTGAGATCGTTGAGCCAGGCGCGCTCCGGCTGCAATCCAAGGGGCACCGCGAGCCCGCCGCAGAACGGCTCCACCAGTCGCCGATGCCGATGCGGCGCCCAGATCGGCTGGAGCAGCGGCAGCTGCCAGCGCTTGCCGCCGGCCCACTTCAGCGGCGGCGACAGCGCCGGCGCGGCCGGTGTGGCCGGGGCAACGATGGTGGCGACGGCTCGCCGAGCCGCCCGGGGAGCCGCGGGCATCGCGGCATTCTAGATGGGCCGGTCGTCTCAGTGCAGGTGCTGCTGCAGCTTGAAGGTGGCGGCTGCGATGCCCAGCGCAAGCACGAGGGCGCCGCTGGCCCACGCTGCGGCACGCATCGTTGGCCTCCAGTGAGGGCGCAGGAGTACAGGCTGCGCGACCGGGGCGCCGGCCCGTACGGCCACCCGGCTGACCCCAACCGCCTGCACCGTCATGGCCAGCGCCGCGAGCCACCAGGCGAGGATGCTGGTCGCGGCGTGCGGCAGGTAGTGCAGTTCGAAGCGTGTCCGCCCGTCCACGACCGCGGCCGGCACGATCGTCCCGAGTGCATCGGCCGCGCCAGCCGCCATGCTCTGACCGAGGACCGACAGGACGAGCGTCGTGACACCCAGCGCCGCGAGAGTCCACATGTGCGGCCGTGCCCGGCTCGCGCTCTCACCGAGCGCGGCGCGCGACGACGCCTGACCTCGAGTCAGCGGCGCGAACGCCCAACGAGCCTGCAGCCAGAGGCCGGGGATCGCGCCAGCCAGGAGGCCGGCAAACGCCCCGGTGCCGGCCAGGAGCGCCACCACCGCGAGCTGTAGCGGCGCCACGGCTTCCCCCTGTCGCTGGCGATGGACCCAGCCGACAGCGGCCACGCCCGCCACCTGCGTCAACCACGCGATGGCAAGCCCACCCAGCACGACGGTCGACAGGCTTGGCGACAGCCGGGAGCGAAGGTAGCCAGGGAACGCCAGCTGCAGCGCGAGCACCGGCAGGAGCAGGGCCAGCGCGGGCAGCCAACGCCGCGGCACCAGCACGGTTTCGACGACCGCCTCACGTAGCAGGGGAACGATTGCGAACCGCTCGGACACCGTGACCTCCGCACCGCACTACGCAACCCGTCATGCCGGAGTTCCTGCCCCACGGCGCCCGGCCGGTGCGGTAGTCTGGTCGATCTGACCGCACCTGATCAGCCCTGCTGGTCGGGCGGTGCCGAAAGCGAGCCAGACAGACATGACCGAGCCGGAAGACGATTTCGCTGCCCTCTTCGAAGCCTCCACGCGCGCTGCCAGTTTCACCAAGGGCCAGGCGGTCGAAGGCACCATCGTCGGGATCGGCCCCGAAGTCGCACTGGTCGACATCGGCGCCAAGAGCGAGGCGGTCGTTGACGTCGTCGAGCTGAAGGACGATCAGGGGCAGCTCGAGGTGGCCGTCGGCGACCGGCTGCAGGCGGTTGTCGTCGCCACCGGCGGTGGCATCAAGCTCTCGCGCAAGCTGGCGCGGCGCGCCGCCACCGACCGGGAGATCGAGGAGGCGTTCCGCGCCAACCTGCCGGTCGAGGGCACCGTCCAGGGCGTGGTCAAGGGCGGCTACGAGGTGAAGATCGGGGGCAGTCGAGCCTTCTGCCCGTTCTCCCAGATCGACATCATCCGCACCGAGAACCCCGAGGTGCACGTCGGCCAGGCGTACACGTTCCGCATCACGGAGTTCAAGGACGGCGGCCGCAGCATCGTCGTCTCGCGACGTGCGATCCTCGAGGTCGAACAGCAGGCGCGGGCCGAAGAAGTGCGGCGCACGCTCGTTCCGGGAGCGGTGGTGACCGGCCGGGTTGCCTCGGTCCGCGAGTTCGGCGCCTTCGTCGAACTCGGCGGCGGCATCCAGGGTTTGCTGCACGTGTCCGAGATGGGCTGGTCGCGCGGCGCCGATCCGTCGCAGTTTGCGAAGGCCGGCGAGGACATCACCGTCAAGGTCCTGCGCATCGACGAGGGCACGGGGCGCATCGCCCTCGGCCTGAAGCAGCTCGGCGAAGACCCGTGGACGAAGGTCGCATCGACTTACGCGGTGGGACAGGTCGTGGCTGGCCGCGTCACGCGCCATGCCGAGTTCGGCGCGTTCATCGAACTCGAGCCGGGGATCGAAGCGCTCGCACACGCCTCGACGTTCCCGCCGTCGGGCCAGCGTCGCGCCTGGACCCGCCTCGTCCCGGTGGGCGACACGATCAGCGTCAAGGTCGTGACGGTGGAACCGGAGAAGAAGCGCATCGGTGTGGCACCCGTCCCGACCGGCACGACGACCGACAGTCTCGCTCGCGATGCCGCCGACGAAGTCGAAGCACTGCAGCGCGCCAGCGCGCCGGCCTCGGGCGGACTCGGATCGCTGGCCGACAAGCTTCGCGACGCCCTCAAGGGTCGTTAGCGTTTATCCGGTTCCGGTTCCGGTTCCGGTTCCGGTTCCCGGTTCCCGCTTGCCCGTACCCGGCACCCGGCACCCGGGGTGTTCGTGCGCTCCCTGATGACCGTTAAGTGATAGGCAGGAGCGCCTCGGCCCGGTTCGCCAAGGCGTTTCCGACCACAGGGAGGGACGTCATGCGCACCTGTGCCCTGGCGCTCACCATCGTCCTCGTCGGCGCCGTCGTCAGCCAGGCGCAGGACGCAGCTACCAGTTCCAGTACCTCCAACCCGATTCGTCCGCTCGTCACGCGGGCCGAACAGGAGCACTTTCTCCTGACGGCGACGATCACCGACGTGAAAGGCGTGAAGGTGGGCGTCACCGGCACGAGCCGCGCGACGCTCTCCGACGGCACCCGCACGCACGATGCGAGCGTACAGACCGTCGACGAGTCACACGCCCGTTACGAGACGGCCAAGCGCATCGAGTTCAACTTCCGCGACTACTGGGGCTACAACGTCGCCGCCTACCGTCTCGGCCAGTTGCTCGGGCTCGACATGATCCCGGCGTCGGTGATGCGCCGACATCGCTATGAAGCGGCGGCCTTCACGTGGTGGGTCGACGATGTCGCGATGGATGAACGCGAACGCGTCAAGCGACGGGCCCAGCCGGCCAATCCGATTTACCACAGCGATCAGGTCCACCTGATGCGCGTGTTCGACGAGCTGATCGGCAACGTCGACCGCAACCAGGGCAACATGCTCTTCGACATCCACTGGAAGCTGTGGCTGATCGACCACTCGCGTGCGTTCAGGCTGACCGAAGGACTGCGTCGCCCGCAGTCGGTGCGTCGCTGCGAGCGGACGCTGCTGGCGCGCATGCGCGGCTTGACGCGCGAGGCGCTGGAAGCCGAGCTCGGTGACGTGCTCACGCCAGCGGAGATGACCAGCCTGCTCAAGCGGCGCGACAAGCTCGTGGCGCACGTCGATGGCCTTGGCGCGACCGCGCTCTTCGACCTCGTGCGGCCGGTGCCCGTGTCGGCAGCGCGCGCTTACTGAGCGTCCAGCCGCGGCGGCGGCCAGACCGCGCCGTTCTTCAACCACGCTCGCAGCTTCGACGCGGGTGGTTCGAGATCGCGGACGGACTGCAGATAGGCCGTCAGGTCGCGGGAGGTCGGCAGCGGCACCAGCGTGCCGCGATGTCGAACCTCGACGACACCGCCGCGGATCTCCAGCGACGATGGCGGT
>DATJTM010000349.1:0-6587 GCA_035503395.1 Luteitalea sp. | reverse complement strand
GGACGTCGCAGCTTCGGCCCCTGCGACAGCGCTCGGGCCAGTTCGATCACGGCCGCCACACCCGACGCATCATCATCGGCGCCGTTGTTGACCGTGTCGCCGGTGTCTCCGGGGCGGGCCGGCGCCGCGCCGATGTGATCGAGGTGCGCCGACACCACGATCGCCTCCGACGCCGCCGAGGCATCGGTGCCAGGAAGGCGACCGACGACGTTCCACGTGCGGGAGCGGTCGAGCGGCGCAAACTCCGTCTCGAGGCGGACCGGTGTGCCATCGGCGAGCGCGTTGATCGCGTCGAAGGCCGCCGCGCTCAGCGTCACGACCGTTGGCCCGGACGATGGGCCAGGCCCGTCGGGCACGCCGACGATCTTGCTGGCGATGCGCTCGGACTGCTGTGAGACGGCGAGCGCCCAGTTCCCGCCGGCGTTGGCGCGACGCAGGATCAGTGGTGCCGACATCACCTGCGAGATGGCGGCGGGCGGCGCGTCGGCGGGCAGGATGACCGTCGATCCCGCCGGGATCTTCGCGCCCTCCTTGTGATGGAAGAGACCGCCGCCGACCCGCGGCCCGGCGATCGACGACACCAGGAAGCCCTGGCCCCGCACGAACTTCTGATCACCGGCGACGAGCGCGGGCAGCGTGCCGGCCTTGTAGCGCTGGACCTCGATCTGCTGGACGAACCATCCCTCGTCGCCCATCGGCTCGAGTCCGAGCGACGCCAGTTGCGAACCGATGTACGTGGCGGCGATCCACTCGTCGCGGGTGCCGCTGCCCCGCCCCTGGAGCGCGTCACTGGCGAGGAAGCGCAAGTGTCCTTCGATGCGTCGCTGCAGACCGTCGAGGTCGACGTCTGCCGGCGTCGACGGCGTCGGGGGCAGAGCCGGAGCCGCCGTGGTGCCGGGTGTGCGAGCCGCACATCCCGCAAGGGTGACGGTCAGGATGGTAAGAGCAACCCAGGCGGCGCGAGTACGCATCGGCATGCGCTGGCGACTCTAGCATGCGGTTTCGCCCGGCCATCGGCATTGGGCAGTCGGCAGTCGGATCTCCCAGGTAGGGCCCGTTGTCCTCAACGCGGCCCGATCTGGCCGGGCTGGGACAGCCGGCCCTACCTGGAGAGGTTGCCGTATGCGCCGGTTCTCTGGTTTGCTTGCCGACGTGCGCGCACTGGTGGTGGAGGACGATCCGAAGATCGCCGAGTTCGTGGCCAACGGGCTGCGTGAGGCGGGCTTTGTCGTCGATCAGGCGGCCGAGGGCGACACCGGCCTCGACCTGGCGGCGGCCGGACCGCACGACGTGGCCATCGTCGACCTGATGCTGCCCCACCTCGATGGACTGTCCCTGATCCAGCAGATGCGGCAGCGCGGCGTGCGCACGCCGGTCCTGATCCTAAGCGCGCGCCACACGGTCGACGACCGTGTGGCGGGACTTACCGCCGGTGGCGACGACTACCTGACCAAACCGTTCGCGTTCCCCGAACTGCTGGCGCGTGTGCATGCGCTGATCCGTCGGGCCACGCAGGCGCCCACGCAGCACCAGTTGACCGTCGGCGACCTGCACCTCGATCTCGTGACGCGCGTGGCGACGCGGGCCGGGCAGACGATCGAGTTGCGTCCGCGCGAGTTCACGCTGCTGGAGTACTTGATGCGCAACGCCGGGCGGGTCGTCTCCAAGACGATGATCCTGTCGCACGTGTGGGACTACTCCTTCGATCCCGGCACCAACGTCGTCGACGTGCTGGTGTTCCGTCTGCGCGAGAAGATCGACCGCGGCTTCGACCAGACACTGCTGCACACCGTGCGGGGCGCCGGCTATGTCCTCAAGGTGGCCTGACGCCCTCCGCGGCGCGCTCGGGCTGCGCCTGGCGCTCTGGTACGCGGGCCTCTTCGTGGCGAGCGCGCTGGCGCTCGTCGCGGTCACCTACGTGCTGCTGTCGGCGTCGCTGCGGGCGTGGGACCGCGACACCATCGAGAACGCGCTGCTGCAGTACGCGCGTGCCTACGTGCGTGGCGGTGTGCGCGCCATCGCGCAGGAGATCCGCGAAGGCAACCTGGCGGCCTCGCCAGGGCCGCTATTCGTCCGCACGCTGGGTCCGCGGCAGGAGGTCGTCTTCTTCAGCATGCCGGAGCAATGGCATCGCTTCGACCTGTCGCAGCTCGAGACGCCGCGACTGAGCGGCGAGCAGGCCTGGGCGACGCTGAGCACCGGCGATGGCGGTGACGTGCTGGAAGTGGCGTCGGTGCGATTGCCCGATGGCGTGCTGCTGCAAGTCGGCAAGAGCACCGAGCGCCGCTCCGAACTGCTTGGACGGTTCCGTCTCGTGCTCTTCGTCGACGTCGGCCTGGTGCTGCTCGTGGCCCTTGCCGGTGGCGCGCTGGTGACCTGGTCCGGCCTGCAACCGGTGCGGGCGCTCACCGACACGGTGCGCGGCATCGTCCACACCGGACGGACCGATCTGCGCGTGCCGCCTACCGGCACCTCCGACACGCTCGGTGAGCTCGGCGGACTCGTCAACGCGATGCTCGATCGGATCGATGCGGTGGTGGCCGGCATGCGCGGCGCGCTCGACAACGTCGCGCACGATCTGCGCACGCCGCTGACGCGTCTGCGTGGCATCGCCGAAAGCGCGCTCGCGAGTGGCGACCACGGCCGGATGCGCGAAGCCCTCGCCGAATCGATCGAAGAGGCCGATCGCGTCGTGGCGATGCTGCACACGTTGATGGACATCTCGGAAGCCGAGACCGGCACGATGGCGCTCAGGCGCGAACCGGTGTCGCTCGCAGAGGTCGTGCGACAGACGGTGGACCTGTACGAAGACGCGGCCGAGGACCGCGGGATTCGTTTCACCGTCACCGTCGACGACACGCTGGTGGTGCCTGTGGACCGCACGCGCCTGCGCCAGGTGCTTGCCAACCTGGTCGACAACGCCATCAAGTACAGCCCAAATGATGCGTCGATCGAGGTCGCAAGCCAGGCGTCTGACACCGAGGCCGTCCTGACGGTCACCGACCACGGCCCTGGCATCACACCCGAGGAACTCCCCCGCATCTGGGAACGCCTGTTCCGCGGCGATCGCAGCCGGTCGACGCGCGGATTGGGTCTCGGCCTGAGCCTCGTGAGGGCGATCGTCGAAGCTCACGGTGGCACCGTCACGGCGACATCGACCGTCGGGGCGGGCAGCACGTTCGAGATACGGCTACCAATCTAGGCTACCGGTTACAGGCTGCAGGCTACCTGTCAGAACCCACAGCACCAGCCACTGCCAACTGCCGACCGCCGACTGCCGACTGCCGACTGGCCGACTGGCCGACTGCCGTTCCTGAAGGCCTACCGCCGGCGGCCTACAGCCTGCAGCCCACCCGCAGGTCAGACTGCGCAAGCGCTCCCGACTCGCCGCTGCCGACTGCCGACTGCCGACTGTCGACTGCCGGTTGCCGGTTGCCGTGATGTTCCCGTGTCCCGTGTCCCGTGTCCCGTGTCCCGTTGCCGGTGATGTTCGCGGTTCCGGTGATGTTCGCGGTTCCCGTGATGTTCCCGGTACCCGGTACCCCGTACCCGGCCCCCGGTTCCCGGTTCCCGGTTCCCGTGTCCCGTTCCCCCGTCCCTTCCTTTCACCGATGTAATCCGCCTGTCAGGGCCGGGTAATCGTCGAACCGTACAGTCGTGATGTGGGCGCGTGGGCAGCACGCCGACGCACCGCTCACGGAGCGATGCCTCTTTCGGGACATCGCCGACGACTCGCCGACGCTCGCGTGCGCACTCGCGCCGAGCGTCCTCACAGGAGCGACGCACATGGCTTTCGAATACAGCAAACTCGGCCCGAAGGGGGCAGCGGCGGCGGGCGCCGTGTTGATGACCGGCGCACTCCTCGGATATTCCGCCGCGCCCGACGCGCGCGCCACCAATCCCGCCGCTGACGTCGTGGCGAAGACCGCCGACAGCGTCACGCGCACGCTTGGTCCCTCCACGCATTCCTACGCGAACGTCGTGCAGGCGGTGACGCCCGCCGTGGTCACGGTACGCTCGGAACGGCGCGTGCGGCAGGTCAGCCAGGAGATGCCGGACTTCTTCCGCGACTTCTTCGGTGAGCAGCAGGGCCGGCAGCGCCGACCACAGCCGCGTGTCGGCGGACTCGGGTCGGGCGTCGTGGTACGGGCCGACGGCTACATCCTCACGAACCACCACGTGATCGACGGCGCCGAGCAGGTGACGGTGGAACTGACCGATGGCCGCAGCTTCAAGGCCGATGTCGTCGGTTCGGACGCGGCCAGCGACCTGGCCGTGCTGAAGGTCGCCGGCGCGACCAACCTGCGCACGCTCGAACTCGGGAACTCCGACCAGGTCGCGGTGGGTGACGTGGTGCTCGCCGTCGGCAATCCGCTCGGGGTCGGCCAGACGGTGACGATGGGCATCGTCAGCGCCAAGGGCCGCGCCACCGGCGGCACCAGCTACGAGGACTTCATCCAGACGGATGCGCCAATCAACCAGGGCAACTCGGGTGGCGCGTTGGTGAACACCGACGGCCAGCTGGTGGGGATCAACTCGCAGATCCTCTCGCCGTCCGGCGGCAACATCGGCATCGGCTTCTCGATTCCGGCCAACATGGCGCGCAACGTCATGACCCAGTTGCTCGAAACCGGCTCGGTGAAGCGCGGCATGCTCGGCGTGACCATCCAGCCGCTGACGTCGGACCTGTCACGCAGCCTCGGCCTCGACACGGTGCAGGGCGCCCTGGTCAATGCCGTGCAGCCGGACAGCCCGGCCGCGAAGGCGGGCATCAAGCGTGGCGACGTGATCACGGGTGTGGCCGGCGAGGCCGTCAAGGACGGCAACGAGCTGCGCAACCGCGTGGCTCAGGCCAAGCCGGGCTCGCAGTTGCCGGTGGCGCTCCATCGCAATGGCAAGAGCGAGACGGTCACCGTGACGATCGCCGAGCTCAAGCAGGCTGACGCGCGCGGTGAACGGCCCGAGGTCGGTGACGCTCAGCCCGATCCGACAGGCTTCGGGATCGGCGTGACGCCGATCGCGCCGGAACAGGCCCGCGCCCTCGACATTCCAGCCGGTCGTGGCGTCGTCATCGCGTCGGTCGACGACGAAGGTCGCGCCGCCGCGGCAGGCCTGCGCGAAGGCGACGTGATCGAGGAAGTCGACGGCACGCCGGTGACCGGCGTCGACAGCCTCCGCACGCTGCTCCGCAAGGGCGAGCGGCCGGCACTGCTGCTCGTCCACCGCGGCGAGACGACGGTGTTCCTCAGCCTCGACCGGAACGCGTAAGTACCGGGGACCGGGGACCGGGGACCGGGGACCGGGGACCGGGGACCGGGGACCGGGAACACCCTCCAAGACGTAGGCGTCGAGCTTCAGCTCGACGCAGTAGGGGCGCCTCTCTGAGGCGCCCTTTCTCGTTTCGCAGGAGCCTCTACTGTTCCGCGGCGACCAGCTTCTCGAGGGCAGCGCGTGAATTCGCGAGCATGCGGCGATAGCCGTCGGGATCGACGAACGCGCGCGCGCCGTCCTTCTCCGCGCGGGCGCGCTTGCCTTCGAAGTCGAATGCCACGCCATGCGCGGCGAGGAAGATGTCGGGCGACAGGCCGTCCAGGTACTTCAGTGACGTGCGGTAGTCCTCGAGGATGCCGGGGTACGACGGGTTCTTCACCAGGCGCGTCCCCGGATTCACCGACGTGCTGCCAGGGAACACGACGCTGTACTTCCGGCCGCCGTCTTCGATCGTCGTCGTGTACGTCGCCGTACCGGGCGTGTGTCCCGGTGTGCGATGCGCGGTCAGTGCCACGCCACCCAGCCTGATGACCTCGCCGTCGCGCAGCACCTGATCGGTCTTGACGGGCGTGTAGTGGAACTTCGTCACGGACGCGAACACGTAGTCCTTCGTGCCGCCCGACGCGAGCAGCGCATCGTCGCCGTTCATCACGAGGACGCGCGCACCGGTCATCTCCTTGATGGCAGCCAGCGATCCGACGTGGTCGAAGTGCGCCTGCGTGGTGAGGAGGATCTTGACGTCGCGCAGCTTGTGCCCCGACGCCTCGATTGACCTGGCGATGGCCGGCGCGGCCTCGGGGACAGCACCGTCGATGAGGATGTGCCCCTCCGGCGTCTCGATGAGATACACCGCCAGACCGCGCGTGCCGACATAGTGAATCGGGCCGGCAATCTTCGACGGCGCGATCGGCTCGCGCCAGCCATCGGGATCGGATTGGGCCTGCGACACGGCCGCTGCCGTGAGGCCCGCCATGAGGACGGTGGCAGCCAGGGTGAACGAACGGAGCGACGTCATGGCAGGCAGTGTACCTGCCCGCATCGGCGTCGAACGCCGGCCGCGCCGATCCTGAGGTAGAGTCGCGACGTGCTCGTCCGGGACGCCAGCCCCCGCGGGAGGACGCGGAGGTTTCATGCGCTCTCGTCTGCTCCTCGGCACGGCGACTCTCGTCGCACTCTGCCTCGCCCGTCCCCCGTTGCTGATGCGAGCCCAGGGACAGGCCGCCACTCCGCAGCCACCCGCAACCGACGCGCCGCAGCCGACGTTCCGTGTCGAAGCCAACTACGTGCGCGTCGACGTCTATCCGACGACGGCCGAC
>DATJTM010000348.1:0-13525 GCA_035503395.1 Luteitalea sp. | reverse complement strand
CGTCGAGCCGAAGCTCGACGCCGGCGAATGTTCGGAGGATACCTCTGACTTTCCGTTATCGTTGAGGTCGCAGGAGCGTACAGATGGCGACACTCGACACCCCGGTTCACCGCACGCTCGCACAACTCCGCGCTGCGCTCGACGACATCCGGCAATCTCCGCGCAACGTCGGGCGACTGGACCTGATCGTCCGTCGTCCGCAGGTCGGGGAACGTGAGGTGCTGGAGGAGGGCTGGCTCACCGAGGCCGAAGGCCTGGCTGGCGACTCCTGGTGTCAGCGTTCGAGTTCGCGGAGCGCCGACGGATCGCCGCATCCCGACATGCAGCTCACGTTGATGAGCACGCGCGCCATCGCGGCGATCACGCCCGACGAGGATCGCTGGCCGCTGGCCGGCGATCAGATGTTCGTCGACCTGGACCTCACTGAAGAACACCTGCCGCCCGGCACCCGCCTGCACATCGGCGACGCGATCGTCGTCGTCACCACGCAGCCGCACACCGGCTGCGGCAAGTTCGTGGAGCGCTTCGGCGTCGACGCAATGAAGTGGGTGAACTCGGCGGAGGGCCGGCACCTGCACCTGCGCGGCATCTACGTGCGCGTGGTGCAGGAGGGCCGCATCCGCCGGGGCGATCACATCACCGTGCGTCGGTAACGACCGCACGGCGGCAAGAAGGCAAGAAGGACAAGAGAACTTTTCGCCCTTTTCGCCCTTTCGACTCTTTGCTGCGTCAGCCGCCGACGCTGAAGTGGGGATTTTCGATCAGCCCGATGACGTTGCCGAACGGATCGGCAACGCGGGCGACCTTGATGCCCTCACCCACCTCGGTGGTCGGTGACACCAGCGTGGCGCCGGCCGTCCTGAAGTGTGTGACCGCGGCGTCGATCGCCGCGACGCGCCAGTACGCGACGGACCCACCGGGGCCTGGCTGCCCTTCGCTCAGGTCGGGATGCAGGCCGAGTTCGTACCCGCTGATCGCGAAGCCGACATAGAACGGCTCGTCGAAGTACGGCGCCTGACCGAAGGCGGTCGCGTACCACGCCTTCGCGCGGTCCAGGTCCGGAACCTGGTAGATGACGGTGGCCAGTCCGAGCGTGGTGGGGGTGGTGTCCTGAGGCATCGCACACGTCTCCTGTGTGTGTTCGCTGACGCCTACATCCACCGCCCGGCGAGACACGGGCGGCAGGTAGGGGCTCCGTTGTCGTGCCTGGACCCCGCTAGGAACATCAGCACCGTAGCACGGTCCAGAGCAAGCCGAGAACCGGCGACGGGAGCGGGGCATCCATCCCGTAGGCGTCGAGCTTCAGCTCGACGCGAAGATTACTGACCGTCGACCTGAAGGTCGACGGCTACGAAAGAGGTGGTGTCCCGTTTCCCGTTCCCTGTTCCCCGTTTCCCGGTTCCCGTTTCCCGTTTCCCGTTTCCCGCCCTTCGTCGTTCGTCGCTCGTCGCTCGTCGTCTACAAGTCTTCCCTGTCCCCCGCCGTCGACGGCGACGAGATGACGAGGAACCGCACGTCGACCGCGCCATCGTTGGCGAAGCGATGCGGCACACCGGGTGACACCTCGACGCCCTGGCCCACGTGCAGTTGCACCGCCCGTCCGTCGAACTCCATGCGCGCCTGCCCCTCCAACACGTAGAAGAACTGACGGGCGCGCCGATGGACGTGACGCACCTCGCCCGCGCCAGCCGGGACGCGCTCTTCGATCACAGCCAGGTCGGCGCCCGCGAGGAGTCGCCAGCCCTCGCACACGTTGCCCCACGTGTAATGGATCGCCGACGTACGATCGACGACGACGCCGGGCGCGTGTGGATTGGACATCCAGTGACGATACGTCACCCGCGCCGAGCCCGCTGCTACACTCGGCGCACCGAGGTGCCTGCGTGTCCCTGCGAACCCGAGTCCTGCGCCATGTCGGCGGCGTGATCGCCGCAGTCGTCATCGCCGTCGTGGCGGCCCGCATCACGCCCGAGGCGGCGCAATCGACCGCCGCACAGATACGCGTCCGCTTCCCGGCCTCGCTGCACGGCCAACCGCTCGACGGGCGATTGCTGGTGATGCTGTCGACCGATGCCAAGGCCGAGCCGCGTTTCCAGATCACCGACGGCCCGGACACACAGCTCGTGTTCGGCATCGACGTCGACGGCATGGCACCGGGCACGCCAGTCGCGGTGGACGCGGCCGCGGTCGGCTACCCGTTGCGCAGCCTGCGCGACGTGCCACCCGGCACCTACACCGTGCAGGCCCTGCTGCACCGCTACGAGACGTTCCGCCGCAGCGACGGCCACGTCGTCAAGCTGCCGATGGATCGCGGCGAAGGCCAGCAGTGGAACCGCGCGCCCGGCAATCTGTACAGCACGCCGGCGCAGGTGACACTCGGGCCGGATCGCATGATTGATGTCGTCCTCGACAAGGTGATTGCGCCCATCCCCGACCCGCCGGCCGCGAAGTACATCCGCCACGAACGGATACGCAGCGAGCGGCTGTCGAAGTTCTGGGGACGCGACATGTTCCTCGGCGCCCACGTGCTCGTGCCCGAAGGCTTCGACCAGCATCCCGAAGCGCGGTATCCGTTGATGATCGACCACGGACACTTCCCGCACACGTTCGACGGCTTCCGCGAGGAGCCGCCAGACCCGACGCTGAAGCCGGACTTCAGCGCCCGCTTCGGCATCGCCGGCTACAACCGCTACTCGCAGCAGGCCGCGCATGACCTCTACAAGGACTGGGTCGCACCCGGCTTCCCGCGCGTGCTGGTGATTCAGATCCAGCATCCGACGCCGTTCTACGACGACTCGTACGCGGTCAACTCCGCCAACACCGGCCCGTACGGCGACGCGATCGTCCACGAACTCATTCCCTACATCGAGAAGAAGTACCGCGGCATCGGCGCCGGCTGGGCCCGCTTCATGTACGGCGGATCGACCGGCGGCTGGGAAGCGTTGGCGGCACAGGTCTTCTACCCCGACGAGTTCAACGGCGCGTACGCGGCCTGTCCGGACCCGATCGACTTCCGCGCCTACACCGTCGTCAACCTGTACGAGGACCGCAACGCGTACGTCGTCGAGAGCCGCTGGAAGAAGACACCGCGCCCCGGCATGCGCAACTGGCTGGGGCACGTCAGCACGACACTCGAGGAGATCAACCGGCGCGAGCTCGCGCTCGGTACGAAGTCGCGCTCGGGCCAGCAGTGGGACGTGTGGGAAGCGACCTATTCACCGGTGGGCGCCGATGGCTACCCGAAGCCGATCTGGGACAAGGTGACCGGCGAGATCGACAAGGACGTCGCCGCGTACTGGCGCGAACACTTCGACCTCGTCCACATCATGCAACGCGACTGGGAGAAGGGCCTTGGCGCCAAGCTGGCCGGCAAGGTCCATCTCTACGTCGGCGACATGGACAACTACTACCTGAACAACGCGGTGTATCTCGCCGAGGACTTCCTGCGCGCCACCACGTCGCCGTGGTTCGCCGGAGAGGTCACCTATGGCGATCGCGCCGAGCACTGCTGGAACGGCGATCCCGTCCGCCCCAACTACGCGTCGCGGCTCCGCTATCACCAGATGTTCATCCCGAAGGCCGTCGCACGGATGGAGAAGACGGCGCCGAAGGGCGCCGACCTCACGAGCTGGCGTTACTGAGACCGGCCGTCGTCGGTCGGCCTTCGGCCTTCGGACCGCCTATCGTGCGCGTGCCACACCACGCTGACTCGTGAGGTAGACCGCGAACGTGCCGAGCCAGTGACCGCCGGCGTAGTGCGCACCGGTGACGGCGGCCAGTCCGACCTCGCGGTGCTTCGTCGCGGCCGCCTGTAGCGCAGGGCGGCGCTGGTCGGTTGGCGGAAGCGCGGAGAGGATGCCCTCGAGCATCCAGGCGCGACTCAGGTTGAGGCCGTCGAGATGGGCGAGCTTGCCGTCCGAGGCGTCGAGCACGACGCCGGGCGGCAGCCACGCGGCGTCCGCAGCGGCACCGGTCGGCAGGTCGGGCAGGAACGCCGACAGCCACGTCGCGAACTCGGTCGACGGCAGTACCCGACGCATCAGGTCTGCCTCGGCCAGGCATGGCGACACGAAGTCCTGCCCCGACGGCTCGTAGGTCATCGGGCAGGCACGGTCGGCGAGATAGAACGCGCGCGACCGCTCGAGGAGCAACGCCTCGAAGCGCGCATCCCGAGCGTGTCGAGCCCAGTCCAGCGCGAGACCGAACGCGAACGCCGTCTGCGAGTGCTCACCGGTCCGGATCGGCCGCGTCAATTTCGGCAGCCAGTCGGCCATGCGTCGCACCGCTTCGGCTTCGAGCGGCGCCAGCGCCTCGGCCCAGCGGCGTGCCTGCGGACTGTCCCACTCCCGTAACTCCATCGTCAGCTGCAGCAGCCAGGCGAGCCCGTAGGGACGCTCGAACTCCTGCCGGCTCGGCACCCGCAGGTACGCCAGTTCGCCCGCCACGGCCTCGGGCGTGATGTTCCGGCCGAGGGCGGCCTCCGCCTTCGCGGCGAGTGGTGTGCCGGGGTACAGCCGCGCGACGCGCGCCAGCAGCCAGTGCCCGTGCACCGACGAATGCCAGTCGAAGCAGCCATAGAACACCGGCGTCAGCTGCCGCGGCGGCTTCGCGTCGGCGTCGCCGGCGAGCGTGTGGGCGATCTTGTTGGGGTACTCCTGATGCACGCACGCCAGGGCGAGCGCGGCCAGCTTCTCTGCCTGCGCGAGATCCATGGGTGGTGCGGCAAGCTGCAGGGTCAGCAGCACTGGCCACATGGCGCCATCATACGGCGCGCCCGGCGCGTCGGTCCGCGTTCTGTGCAATGCTCTGTCCGCCGTGC
The DNA here is from genome assembly GCA_035503395.1 of Luteitalea sp. GTDB lineage: Bacteria > Acidobacteriota > Vicinamibacteria > Vicinamibacterales > Vicinamibacteraceae > Luteitalea. The sequence goes on along the minus strand of DATJTM010000348.1, from coordinate 8,706 downwards.
AACACAGCCGACGTTCCTTCCTCGCCCTTGGCGCGGCCGGCCTCGCCGCCACGCGCCTCACGTCCGCCACCCTCTTCGCGCGTCAGGCGCCACGGTTCAAGGTCGGCGTCACCGACTGGAACCTGCGTCAGGAGGCGCTGCCCGAGTCGTTCGCGCTGGGCAAGAAGATCGGCTTCGATGGTGTCCAGGTGAGCCTGGCCAACGGGCGCGGCGCCGCGCGGCAGCCCATCGGCGCGGAGGTGGTCGCCCGTTATCGCGCCGAATCGCAGCGGCTCGGCATCCCGATCACGTCGACCTGCCTCAACATCCTCCACACGAACTACCTGAAGTCCGACCCGCTCGGACCGAAGCGCGTCTCGGAGGGAATTGCCCTCACCAAGGCGATCGGCGTGGAGGTGATGCTGCTGCCGTTCTTCGGCGACGGCGCCCTGAAGACCCCGGCGGAGATGGATCGCGTCGGCGATTTGTTACGCGAACTCGGCCCGGAGGCACAGAAGCAGGGTGTCATCCTTGGGCTCGAGGACACCATCTCGGCGCGCGACAACGTGCGCATCATGGAGCGGGCCCAGTCGCCGGCCGTGCTCACCTATTACGACGTCGGCAACTCGACCGTCAACGGCCACAAGGTCGTCGAGGAGCTGCGCTGGCTGGGTGCCAGCCGTATCTGTGAAGTGCACCTGAAGGACAACCCGAACTTCATGGGCGCCGGCACGATCGACTTCCCGGCCGTGATCGACGCGCTGGCCGACATCGGCTTCGCCCGCTGGGCCGTGCTCGAGACGAGCAGCCCGAGTGGCGCGCTCGAGGACGACCTGCGCCGTAATCTGACGTTCACGCGCGACCTGATCGCCGCCCGCGCGAAGCAGGCCGAGTAAGCTCACGCGCACGGGACACACCATGACCATGCGCGGCATCGCCTGGCGCCCTGCAGTCCTGTCGGTCGCCCTCGTCGTCGGCGCGGGGCAACTGCCGGCCGGTCAACCAGCGACGCCGCAGACGCCGCCGCCGCAGCCCAGGCTCACCGAGCGCGCCGAGATCCCGCTCGCCCTCTTCAAGGTGCCCGAGGGCTTCGAGGTCACGTTGTGGGCCGGGTCGCCGATGCTGCGCAACCCGACCAACATCGACATCGATCGCGACGGGCGGATCTGGGTGGCCGAAGGCGTCCGCTACCGCCAGCACCACGCCCGCCAGCCCGAGGGTGACCGCATCGTCGTCCTCCAGGACACCGATGGTGACGGACGCGCCGACGCCTCGCACACGTTCGTGCAGGAACCCGGGCTGGTCGCGCCGCTCGGCGTCGCCGTCATCGACAACAAGGTCGTCGTCTCGCAGCCGCCCAACCTGCTCGTCTACACGGACGTCGATCGCAACCTGCGCTTCGATCCCGCCGTCGACACCCGTGACGTGCTGCTCACCGGATTCCAGGGCATCAACCACGACCACTCGCTGCACTCGGTCACGGTCGGTCCCGACGGCAAGTGGGTGTTCAACTCGGGCAACATGGGCGCGCGGTTCACGGACCGCTCCGGCCGCACCTTCACGTCGTTCAGCTCTTACCGCGCCGATCCGATCGGGCCCTTCACCCATCCGCACGACGCCCGCCAGTTGATGGGCGCGCGGAGCGACGACGGGCACGTCTATGTCGGGGGATTCGCCGCCCGCATGAATCCCGACGGCACCAACGTCGAGATCATCGGACACAACTTCCGCAACAGCTACGAACAGGCCACCACGTCGCTCGGTGATGTGTTCCACAGCGACAACGACGACCCGCCAGCGTGTCGCGTCAGCTGGATGATGGAGTACGCCAACTTCGGTTTCTCGTCGGCCGACGGACAGCGCACGTGGCAGGCGGACCGGCGTCCCGGCCAGGGCGTGCCGGCCGCCGAATGGCGACAGGACGATCCAGGCACGGCGCCCGCCGGCGACGTCTACGGCGGCGGCTCCCCCACGGGCGTCGTCTTCTACGAGAACGGCGCGCTCGGCGACGCCTGGCGCGGCACCCTGTTTGCGGCCGAACCAGGCCGCAACGTGATCTTCGCGTATCAACCGGTGCGTGACGGCGCCGGCTTCCGGCTCGAACGCCGTGACTTCATGGCCACCAACCAGGAGGGCCAGTGGGCAGGCACCGACTTCAACGGTGGTCCACGGACGGCGACGGCGGAGATCTCGACGCTCTTCCGGCCTTCGGACATCGCCGTCGGTCCCGACGGCGCGCTCTACGTGAGCGACTGGATCGATCCCATCGTCGGCTTCCACCAGGACCTTGATGACGCGGCGTCGGGAGCGATTTATCGGATCGCACCGCGCCGCACGCCGTCGAAGGCACCGACGTTCGACGCCTCGACGATCGATGGCGCGACCACGGCGCTGCGGTCACCGGCCGTCAACGTCCGGGCCATCGGCTTCACGGCGCTGCGTGCTCGCGGCGCCGCTGGCGTCGCGGCCGTGGGCGCGCTGCTCGACGATCCGGATCCGTACGTGCGTGGACGTGCCCTCTTCCTGCTCCAGCAGATGGGACCGGAAGGCCGGGCCCGCGCCGGCGCACCGGCATCGCACACCGATCCGGCGATGCGCATCGCGTCGCTGCGCGCCATGCGCCGCGCGGGTCTCGACGTCGATGCCACGGCGCTCGGGCTGGCGCGCGATGCCGACGCCGGCGTGCGTCGCGAGGCGGCGCTGGCGATGCGCGATCGCCCTGAAGCGGCGGCCCTGCCCGTCTTGCTGGAAGTCGCCAAAGGATTCGACGGCACGGACCGCGCGTATCTCGAAGCACTGGGCACAGGTGCGACCGGCAAGGAGACCGCACTCTACGAGGCGCTGGTTCGCGACGCCGGAGCGCGTGATCCGTTGCGATGGTCGTCGTCGCTCGCCTGGATCGCCTGGCGACTGCATCCCGTGGCCGCAGTCGGTGCCCTGTCGGCGCGCGCCAAGGCGGAAGCACTGCCAATCGACGAGCGACGCCGCGCCATGGATGCCCTGGCGTTCATCGACACCCGCGCCGCCTCGGCGACCATGGTCGATCTGGCCGCCGGACGCGGGCCTCTCCGCGAAGGCGCCACGTGGTGGCTGCTGAATCGCAGCACCAACACCTGGCAGGATCACGACCTGCTGCCCGCGATGAAGCGGTGGGGCATCTACGACCCTGACGCGACGCGCGTCGAGGAGATGCGCCTGCAGCCGCGTCCCGCCACCTCGTCGTTCACCAGTGCCGACGTGATGACGCTGACCGGCTCAGCGACCAGGGGCGAGGCGCACATGACGCGCTGCCTGATGTGTCATGCCGTCACCGGCACCGGTGCCGACGTCGGTCCGGCGCTCGACGGCTGGACCCGCGGCAAGTCGTTGCGCACGATCGTCACCGCCATCGTCGAACCCGACGCCGGCATCGCGCACGGGTATATCGGCACCACCGTCGTGACCACCGACGGGCTGACGATTCAGGGGCTGCCCATCAAGGAAGGCGACCCCGTCATGATTCGCGGTGTGGGCGGAGCGACGCAGGTCGTACCCGCCAGCCGAATCAAGAGTCGCGAACGCCTGACGCGCTCGGTGATGATGGGCGCCCAGGAACTCGGCCTCTCGGCCCAGGACGTCGCCGACTTGATCGCCTACCTGCGTACACGCTGATCGCAGCGCACCCGCGCGCGCCAACCTCCCCCACGGGAAGCCGTCGGACTTTGTCCGACGGTCGGCCACGTCGGCCGGACGAAGTCCGGCCGCTACACCTGAACCGTCACCCACCTTTCGTCGTTCGTCGTTCGTCGCTTCCCCCGCCTGTTCGCCGGCCGCGGCCCCGGCGTTTGCCTTCACAGACCCGAACTTCTTGTCAGGTGGCTTGAGTCTCGTCTGGAGGCGTCATGCGCAAGGGACCACGTGCGTGGTTGATGGTCGTCGTGTGTGCAGTCGTGGCCGCCGTGGCGATGCCTGGCGCTTCCGGCGACCGGGGAGGTGACCCTCGTCCGGGCCCGTCCAGCACTGCCAGTCCGCTCCCGGCTGTCACGCCCCCAGTCGACGAGCTGCGGCGACTGCGGGACGCGCGCGTCCAGGTGTCGGCGGCGCCGCTGCACTTCGAACGCAACGACGGACAGGCGACTCCCGAGGCACGATTCGTGGCCCGTGGCCCGGGCTACGCCGTCCTCCTCACCGAGCAGGGGGTAGTGCTTGCGCTCACGTCGACGCCGCGCGCCGACCGTCCTGAAGGCGAGCCGCGCGCCGCGGTGGTCCGCACCCACCTGGTCAACGGCCAGAGGCCGTCGTCACTCACCGGCGAGTCGACGCGCGCGGGCACGGTCAACTACTACCGCGGCCGCGACCGCACGGCGTGGCAGGAGGGCGTGCCGACGTACGAACGCGTCCGCGCCGTCGGCGTCTATCCAGGCATCGACGCCATCTACTACGGCAATCAGCGCTCGCTGCAGTACGACTTCGTCGTGGCGCCGGGCGCCGATCCGTCTGCGATCGCGATGTCGTTCGACGGCGTGGACGACGTCCGCGTCGATGCCGACGGCGACCTGGTGCTCGACGTCGACGGCCAGACGCTGCGGCAGCAGAAGCCGCTGACGTATCAGGAGGGGCCCGACGGACGCCGCGAGATTCCGAGCCGCTTCGTGATTACCGACGACCAGGTCGGCTTCGAGGTCGGCACCTACGACCGGACGCGGCCGCTGGTGATCGATCCCGTCATCACCTACTCGAGCTACTTCGGCGGCGACAGCGAGGAGTCCGCGTACGACATCGCGCTTGGCCCCGGCGGCAGTGTCTACATCACGGGGATGACGGAAGGCCTCGCCGGGCTGCCGACCGTGATCGCGTTCCAGCCGACGAGCGGCTCGCAGCCCGACGCATTCATCACCAAGTTCGTGCCCAATGGCGCATCGATGTCGATTGCCTTCTCGAGTTACCTGGGCGGCTCGTCACATGAGAACTTCTCCGGTTTCGGGTTGGGTGGCGACATCGCGGTGGACGCAGCGGGCACCGCCTACCTCACCGGTTCGACACGGTCGGCAGACTTCCCCGTCACGGCGGGCGCGCACGACACCGGTTACGGCGCCAACAACAACCCCGACGCCTTCTTCGCGCGCGTCAGCAGCTCGGGTCAGCTCGAATACGCGACGTACCTCGGCGGCACGCACAGCGACGTCGGCGCCGGCATCGCGCTCGGGCCCGGCAACGTTGCCTACATCTATGGCTATACGTCGTCGGATGAAATCAACGAAGAGGCGCCGGTCACGGGCAATGCCTACGACCCGGTGCTGTCGGGAGGCAGCGACGCGTTCGTGGCGCGCTTCACGCCGGCCGGCGTGCTGGACTACTTCACCTTCATTGGCGGCAACGGCGGGGAGGCCGTCTTTTTCTCGGGCGGCATCGCGGTCGACGCGGCCGGCCTGGTGTACGTCGCCGGCGAATCCAACAGCTCCGACAACTTCCTGCCGGTCAACGGCTTCGATCCCTCGGTCGGGCCGCTGTCGACCTTGTCGTACATCATCAAGCTGAACACCTCACTGGCAGGCGCCGCGCAGGCGGTGTACGCCAGCTACATCAGCGGTACCAACGGGCAGGCCTGGGCCACCGGCATTGCATTGGCCGGCAACGGGCTCGCCTACGTCGTCGGTGAGACGAGCACCACCGCAGGATTCCCCATCAAGAACGCGCTGCAGCAGACTCACAACGGCGACAACCGTGATGTGTTCGTGATGAAGGTGGACACCACCAAGACCGGTGACGCGTCGTTGCTGTTCTCGACGTATCTCGGTGGCAACCAGGCCGACGTCGCGTACGACGTCGCCGTCGACAACCAGGGCCGACCGGTGGTCGTGGGTTCGACGTTCTCGACCGCGCCGCAGGTCACCGTCAAGTTTCCGCTCGTGCACCAGGTGGCCAGCTGCCCGACCTTCGTGCGGATTTCCGGGTTCGTCACCGTTTTGAACGCCGCGGGCTCGGCCATCGACTTCTCGTCCTGCTACGCCTCGAGCTATCCGTTCTACGGTGTCGCGACGACCGGCACCGGCGAGATCTGGCTTGCCGGTGTGACCAACGATCCCACCACCAATCCGCCGACCGCGACCGGCACGCCGCTGGTGAACGCCGAGCAGACCGTGTACGGCCGCGACTTCCCGGGATCTGGCGGCACCTACGACGTCCTGCTCGTCCGGATCGCACCGTCGACCGACCTGGCCCTGACCAAGACGGCCCAGCCGAATCCGGTGCTGCCCGGAGCCGCGCTGACGTACACGCTCACGGTGACCAACGCCGGCAGCGAGACTGCCAGTGGCGTTGTCGTGAGCGACACGTTGCCGACGTCGGTGTCGTTCACGTCGTGCGCCGCGAGCGGCGGCGGCGTCTGTGGTGGCACTGGCCACGCGCGCACCGTGACGTACCCGACACTGGCACCGGGGGCATCGTCGACGATCACGATCGTGACGGCCGTCGCCGACAGCGCCGGGGCCGGCGCGACGATTTCGAACACGGCAACGGTCGCCAGCGCCACGGCCGACCCGAACCCCGCCAACGACACGGCGATTGTCGTGGTCTCGACGCCCACGCTGACGCCGAGCGGCGATGCCGACGGTGACGGTCTCACCAACGAGTTCGAGAATCGTTACGGATTGAATCCGTTCTCGAACGGAACGGGGAACGGGCCGAACGACGACCCCGACGGTGACGGGCGGACCAACCTGCAGGAACAGGGCGATGGCACGCATCCCCGGGGATTCGTGATCACGTACCTGGCCGAGGGCGCGACCGGTGCCTTCTTCGACACGCGGCTCGCGATTGCCAATCCGACCTCGTCGCCAGCTCTCGTGCTGACCCGTTTCCAGCGGGGTGATGGCACGACCATCCGGGACTACCGCATCGTGCCGGCGATGCAGCGCACGACCATCGATGTCGAGACGATTGCCGGCCTGGAAGCCGCGGAGTTCTCGACGTTGATCGAAGCCGACGTCCAGGTGGTGGCGGATCGGACGATGACGTGGGACCAGAGTGGCTACGGCAGTCACGCCGAACGCGGCATCCTGACGCGCACCGCAACCACCTGGTACTTCGCTGAAGGTGCCACCTTCGGCAACTTCAACCTGTTCTACCTGATTCAGAACCCGAATCCGCAGGCGGCCCAGGTCAGGGTCACGTACCTGCTGCCGACGGGGAATCCGCTGGTCAAGGACTACGTGGTGCCAGGCCAGAGCCGCTTCAACATCTGGGTGGACAGTGAAGGCCTCACCGACCAGAACCTGGCCGCACTGACCCAGGCGGAACTCTCGGCCGTGATCGAGTCGACCAACGGCGTGCCGATCATCGCCGAGCGCGCTCTGTATCTCGACCGCCCTGGCCAGCCGCTCTCCGCCGGGCACGAGAGCGCCGGCGTGACCTCGCCGTCCACGCAGTGGTTCCTGGCCGAGGGCGCCACCGGCTCGTACTTCGACCTCTTCATCCTGATCGCCAATCCGCAGCCAGTCGATGCGGACGTGCAGGCCGATTTCCTCCTGAGTTCCGGCCAGGTGGTCACGAAGACCTACAGGGTGCCGACCAGGAGCCGCTTCAACATCTGGGTCGACCAGGAGGATCCCGTCCTCGCCGACGCCGCCATGTCCACGCGCGTGACGTCGACCAATGCGGTGCCAATCATCGTCGAGCGGGCGATGTGGTGGCCGGGTCCGGACTCGACGACGTGGCAGGAGGCGCACAACAGCCCGGGTGAGGTCACGACCGGTACGCGCTGGGCGATTGCCGAAGGCGAGACCGGCGGACCACGCGCGACGGAAACCTACGTGTTGATCGCCAACACCTCGGCGTTTGCGGGCACCGCACGGGTCACAGTACTGTTCGAGGACGGCACCGCACCGCTGACGAAGCACTTCCCACTGGCGGCCAACAGCCGATCGAACGTGGCACCGGCGGCCGACTTCCCGGAAACGGTCGGCAAGCGATTCGGGATGCTGATCGAGAGCATCGGCGGCACGCCGGCGCAGATCGTCGTCGAGCGCGCGATGTACTCTGACGCCAACGGCGTGCGATGGGCGGCCGGCACCAACGCCCTCGCGACGAAGTTGCCGTAGCCATGACCGGATGACCATCACACCCGCTGCCATTGCCGACGGGGCTGGCCAATGCACGATCGACGAGATCGACGTCGCGTCGCCCCGCACCGACGAGGTCCTGGTTGCCATCAAGGCGGCGGGTATCTGTCACACCGACCACGCTTCGCTCTCCTGGGCGAGGCCGCTGGTGATGGGACATGAGGGCGCCGGCGTCGTCCGCGAGGTCGGCGCCGGAGTCACGCACGTCGCGCCCGGCGATCGCGTCGTCCTCAACTGGTGCATCCCGTGTGGCACCTGCGTCGCCTGCATGCGCGACGACACGGTGCTGTGTGAAACGAGTTTGCCCGCGCACGTGATGGCGCCCTCGCGTGGCCACGCCCACGCCGACGGCACTCGGTGGCGCGGCCGGCCAATCGATCGCTCCTTCAACATCGGCACGCTGTCGGGACTGACGCTGGTCCGCAAGGAGGCGGTGACGCCGATTCCCGAACTGGTGCCGTTCGCAGCCGCGGCGATCGTCGGCTGCGGCGTGATGACGGGCGTCGGCTCCGTCGTCAACGTCGCCCGGGTGCAGCACGGTGAAAGCGTGGTGGTGCTCGGCTGCGGCGGTGTCGGCCTCAACGTCGTGCAGGGCGCCCGCATGGTGGGGGCGTCACCGATCGTCGCC
>DATJTM010000347.1:0-7748 GCA_035503395.1 Luteitalea sp. | reverse complement strand
ACCATCGGTGCGCTGTGCATCGCGGCATTGCCCGATACACAGGCCGCACCAGCGCTGTTCCGATCGTTACTGGTCTGGGGCGTGTCGATGACGGTCGCGGGCGCGCTCTTCTGTCAGTTCGCGATCCCGTTCTTCGCGCGCTGAGCCGACCGGAGCAGGACGACTCGCTCACCCGACGCTGCCGCTAGACGGTCACCGTCTTCTCGACGACGAAGATGTTGTTCTCGGTCTCCTGGACCAGGACTTCGACCGAGTAGGCGACCCCCTGGCCAGGGAACTTGTCGCGGATATGGGCGACGACGTTGTCCCAGATGTAGAGCGCCACGTTCTCCACGCTGGGCCCCTTGCCCTTGAGCATCACGACGCCTTCGGGTTCGAAGAACTCCGAGTTCAGGAACGTCGCGTCCTGCTCGGTCACCAGCATCTTGTGATCGAGGAAGCGCATCACCGCCTTCAGGTCGCCGAAGTCGAGCGCCATGTCGAGGTGATCGCGGGGGAACGTCTCGCACGCCACCGTGACGGTGCCGCGCCAGGTGTGCCCGTGCACCCACTTGCACTTGCCCGGATAGCCGAGCTGTCGATGACCGGTGTGGAAATGCGAGTGGACGATGATCTTTTCCATGGGGATGAGCGCGCCGCGCGCCTCGGATCATTCTAGCGAGTGACCACCCAGCTCAGTTCCTCAATCGTGACGGTGCGGCGAGTGCCCGGGCGAGCATTCACGGTGTCCAGGACGAAGAGCAAGGCATGCGCGCGGTCGAGCGGCACGGGGCCGGCGGCCGGCGCGATCGGCAGGAAGTCGTCAATCTCGAAGTAGCCCAGGTCGCCGCCCGGCCCCACGAACATGGAACGACGCCACCGCAGGCCGTCGCCGGCCCGCGGTTCTCGCAGTTGGACGGAGAGGCGCATCGGTGCATCCGAGCGTAATCGCATGGTCAGCGTGGTCGCGCCGGGCGGAGGAGGCGACAGGTCGGCCACCACTGCCGCGAACTGACTGACGCGGGCGCCCTCGGCAAGCGCCAAGCTCGCGCTGGCGATTGCAGACGACGACACCAGGCTGACCGACGAGTGAGGGTCGTGCTCTCCGTGCCAGCTGGTCACGATCACCGGCTGCTTCTCCAACCGGCGGTAAGAAAACTCAGGAGGTGGTGCCGCGTTGTGGACGATGGCCTGGCTCACGGCCGCAGGCAGGAGCGGCCATCCGCGATGCGGCGGCAACCACACTTCCGCGCGGTACACAGCCATCGGGTCGGCAGCGGCTACCTCGAACTCCGCGCTCGGGGCGAAACCTTCGCGCCACGCGCCGCCGTTCCTGCGGACGCGGATGGTGGCGCCCGGTGGCGCATTCGTTCGCACGCGCAGCGCTGCGTCGCCGCGGACGCTCCGGTGACGGTCGAAGGGACCGCCCGGTCCTGTCAACGCTCGGTCAGTTCGCGGGCCGCCAAGCGCTCCGCCGTCCGCAACTGCCTCGAAGTCGATAAACGGCGTGTCTGCCATGCTGAACAGGGCGTTGTAAGTGGCGTGGTTTCGCAAGAAGTGGAGGATGGCGTCAGCGTCCTGCTGGGGGCGTCCACTCGGGGCACCGCCAATCCACGGTGCCACGATGCCGAACGTACCGAACAGGGCGCGGTAGGACGGAAACCTCGCAATCGTGCGACCACCGTCGAGCGGGTCGGCGTCGCGGCGCCATCCGACGCGGGCGTGGGCGTCGACGGCGGCCAGTGCCAGGCGTCCGGTTGCTGCGGCCGGCGTGTCGTACCGTTCGAGCAGGTGCGTCGGGTAGGACGCGAGGCCCGTGAGTGCGCCGGCCCGATTGAAGGGGTAGAGCGCCAGGCGTGACAGCAGCTGGCTGCTGTTCGCCCCACGCCAGATGCTGTCGGCATTGAGCCATTCGAATCCGTCTGCGCGAACTGACCGATCCTGCCAGGCGAGGGACGGTCGCGGCGAGTCGGGGTGTGCGATGAAACGCAAGCCGCCGAATCTCATGACATCTTCGGCCACGCCACGCGCCTCGCCACCGAGCGGGAACGGCGTCTGACGCATGCCGATCGCGACGTAGTGACCAGCATCGGTGCTGATTTCGACGCCGTCGATCAACAGGACGCCGTCGACGTAGCGCGGCGGGTCCGGCGCGCGGGTGCCGTCGCCGTGGTCCGTCAGGATCACGAACTGCAGGCCGGCGGCCGCTGCAGCCGCGGCCACCTCCTCCGGCGTGCCGCTCCCATCCGACCGCGTCGTGTGCACGTGGTACGCGCCTCGCCAGAGCAGTGGCTGTCCGGCCACCGGTGCCAACCGCATCGGCGACGCTGGGCGGAGCAGCAGGCCCAGGCACACGTAACTCATCATCACGACGAGGAGGGCACGCCCCCAACGTCGCTTCCCGGAGCGCGCCACGCGTCAGTCTTTAGAGCGCGACGATGTGCGCTTGACGGTCTTCTTGGCGGTGGTCTTCGCCGTACCGCTGGAGGCCGAACTCGCCTTCTTCGCGATGCGGCTCCCGGTCGCCTTCTTTGCTGCGGTCTTCTTGGTGGCCTTGGCGGCCTTGACGGGCTGCGTGGCCGCATCGGCCGAGCCCTTGGGCTGCTTGGGCAGCGGTTCGATCGCGTCGAGCTTGCGCAGCACCTCGGCGAGCGTCTCGAGCGACGGATCGCCGGTGTTGCCGCGATTGCTCAGCCAGACGTCCGGCGCGTCCTGCGCGAGGATCTCGCGGAAGCTGCCGTCGCTCTTCACGCTGCGCGGCGCGAACTCGGTGATGTCGAGGTCGCCGGCCCATTCATCCTTGTGCTTGATCAGCAGCCACGAGCGCCCATCGCCGCGACTGCCCGAGCGTTGACCCCAGCCGCGCGTGCGGACGAGCACCCACGAGCCCTTCAGCTTGTAGCCGTCGAGGCGGATCTTGAGGTCGCCCTTCTTGAGCGCGGCGTCGATGTCCTCGCTTTCGGGCTCCCACGTGCCGACGTCCCACAGCATCACCACACCGGCGCCGTAGCCCTCGGGAATCACGCCCTCGAACTCGCCGTACTCGATGGGGTGATCTTCGGTCTGCATCGCGAGGCGCTTGGTGCCCGGGTCGAGTGAGGGGCCCTTCGGCACGGCCCACGACAGCAGCACGCCGTCGTGTTCGAGACGGAAGTCGTAGTGCAGCGCCGTGGCCAGGTGCTTCTGGACGCAGAAGAAGCGCGTCGGGGCCCCGCGATCCTTCGCCTTGGTATCACCCGCGGGCTCGGGCGTCTTCGTGAAATCGCGTTTCCGTCTGTACTCTTCGAGGGCCATGACCTCTCCGGACGGCTGGGTACGGGCCTTCTGCAGGCCGTCGGGTACAAGGCTACACTTGTCCGCGTGACTGGCTCCCCAATCTCACTGCCCACCGGCACGCTCGCCGAAGCGATCGCGTCGACACTCGCTCAGTGGACGGCCGAGGGCCGCGTTGCCCGGCTCTGGAACAAGGACGCCACGCTCTGGACCAACACCGGCGAGGAACGCTGGCTCGGCTGGCTCGACATCACGGCGTCACAGCGTGCCGAACTGGCCGCGCGGACGGCGCTGGCCGACGCGATCCGGTCCGAGGGCATCACCGACGTGCTGTTGCTCGGCATGGGCGGTTCGAGCCTCGGGCCAGAGGTGTTGGCCCGCGTCATCGGCGCGGCTGCCGGCGCGCCCACGCTCCACGTGCTCGACTCGACCGATCCCGCGCAGGTGCTCCGGTTCGACGAGGCCGTCGACTTGTCGAAGACCCTCGTGCTCGTTGCCAGCAAGTCTGGCAGCACGCTCGAGCCGAACGTCTTCCTCGCGTACTTCCACGATCGCCTGAAGCAGGTGGTCGACGACGCGCAGGCCGGCCGTCACATCGTGGCCATCACCGACCCGGGCTCGCAGATGCAGCGCGTGGCCGAGCGCGACGGGTTCCGCGCCATCGCGTTCGGGGAGCCGACGGTCGGCGGCCGGTTCTCGGTCCTGTCGGCGTTCGGCACGGTGCCGGCGGCGCTGATCGGCATCGACGTGGCGCGGTTGATCGACGAAGCGGATCACATGGCGCAGGAGTGCCGGCGCGAGGATGCGGCCAGCAACCCCGGCGTGGCGTTGGGCGTGGTGATCGGCGAGGCGGCGCGGGCCGGCCGCGACAAGCTGACCATCCTGGCGTCACCAGGGATCGCGCCGCTCGGTGCGTGGCTCGAGCAGTTGGTCGCCGAGTCGACGGGCAAGAACGGCGTCGCGATCATTCCCGTCGACCGCGAGCCGGTGGGGGAGCCCGAGCAGTACGGCAGCGATCGCATGTTCGTGTACCTGCGGCTGACCGACGACGTCGATGCGGCGCAGGACGCGCTGGTCGCTGAACTGGGCAAGGCCGGCCAACCGGTTGTCCAGATCGACGTGCGAGACACGTACGCCCTCGGCCAGGAGTTCGTGCGCTGGGAAATCGCCACGGCGGTGGCCGGCGCCATTCTCGGCATCAACCCGTTCGATCAGCCGGACGTCGAGGCGAGCAAGATCAAGACGCGGGCGCTGACCGACGCCTACGAGCAGGAGGGCGCGCTGCCACCCGAGCTGCCCGTCGTGCTCGACACGACCCTCGCGATCTTCGCCGACGAGGCCAACGTGCGCGCACTCGGTGCGGTGGCGACGCCGGCGGAAGCGATTCGCGAGCACCTGCGCCGCGTCGGGCCGGGCGACTACGTCGCGCTGCTCGCCTACGTCGATATGACGGAGGAGCACATCGAGACGCTCCAGGACGTCCGCGGTGTCATCGGCGGCAATGGGCAGGTGGCGACGTGCCTCGGCTTCGGCCCGCGCTTCCTGCATTCGACCGGACAGGCGTACAAGGGCGGACCGGCGTCGGGCGTGTTCCTGCAGATCACCTGCGACGATGCGAAGGACCTGCCGGTGCCCGGCCGCACCTTCAGCTTCGGCGTGGTGAAGGCGGCGCAGGCGCGTGGCGATCTCGGCGTGCTCGAGGAGCGCGGCCGTCGAGCGCTGCGCGTCCACCTCGGTGAAGACGTCGCGGCCGGCCTGCGCGCGTTGAAGGACGCCGTCGACACCGCGTACGACGCGTAACCTGCAACCGACGAACGACGAACGACGAACGACGAACGACGAACGTCGGACATCGGACATCGGAACTCGCGCTTCTACGTGTAGGCGTCGGACTTTGTCCGACGCAACGTGACGACCGCCGGACGAAGTCCGGCGGCTACACCTGACCTGACGAACTATGCAAATCGCACTGATTGGACTCGGCCGCATGGGCGCCAACATGGCGCGACGCCTCCTCCGCGGCGGCCACGACGTCGTCGTTCACGACCGCGACATGGCGGCTGCCGATCCGCTCGTGAAGGAGGGCGCCCGCGCCGCCGCCTCGCTCGACGAGGTCGTGACGATGCTGGAGGCGCCACGCACGGTGTGGGTGATGGTGCCGTCGGGTGATCCGACCGAGGCCACCGTGTCCGCACTCGGCGAGCGGCTCGCGGCCGGCGACGCGGTGATCGACGGCGGCAACAGCTACTTCAAGGACGACATCCGCCGCGGCCAGGCGCTGGCGGCGCGCGGCATCGCGTATCTCGACGCCGGCACCAGTGGCGGTGTGTGGGGACTCGATCGCGGCTACTGCCTGATGGTCGGCGGCCCGAAGGATCAGGTCGAACGTCTCGCCCCCATCTTCCGCACCTTGGCGCCCGGCGTCGGCGACGTGGCGCGCACGCCTGGCCGTGACGGTGACCTGGCGCAGGCCGAGGAGGGCTGGCTGCATTGCGGCCCGGTCGGCGCCGGTCACTTCGTGAAGATGGTGCACAACGGCATCGAATACGGCCTGATGCAGGCGTACGCCGAAGGCTTCGACCTGATGCGCAGCGTGCGCAGTGAGCAGGTGCCGGAGGAGTGGCGCTACGAACTCGACACGGCGGCGATTGCCGAAGTGTGGAGGCGCGGCAGCGTCGTCACGTCGTGGTTGCTCGACCTGACGGCACAGGCCCTCATCGAGCAGCCCGACCTGGACCGTTACAGCGGCTTCGTCAACGACTCCGGTGAAGGACGTTGGACGGTGCAGACGGCCGTCGAGGCCGCCGTGCCGGCGCCCGTGCTCACGACCGCGCTCTTCACGCGCTTCCGCTCGCGGCAGCAGGCGACCTTCGCTGACAAGGTGCTGTCGGCGATGCGCGAGAAGTTCGGCGGACATCGGGAGCCGAAATGAACACCGCCGCTGCCGGCCTGCGTCGCCGCGCACCAATCGCCCCGGCTGACCCCGCGGTGTTCGTCGGGTTCGGTGCCAGTGGCGACCTGACGCGCCGCAAGCTGATTCCCGCGCTCGTCAACCTGCGGCGCACCGGCGCGCTGCCCGACGGCTTCGCGTTTCTCGCCGTGACCCGTTCGCCGGACCAAGGCGGCACGTTCGCGCGTGATCTGCTCTCGGCAACCGACGAACATCTCGAGCAGAAACTGAGCGCCGACGAGCGGCAGTGGTTCACCGATCGCATCTCGGTGGTGGCCGGCGACCTCGAACAGGCGCCGTTGTATGACGAGATCGCGTCGGCGTTGACGACGCTCGCCGACCAGCATCAGACGAAGGGCAACGCGCTCTTCTATCTCGCGACGCCGCCGAATCTCTTCGCGCCGATTGCGACCGGCCTCGGCCGCACAGGGTTGCTCGACGAGACCGCCGCCGGTGGCTGGCGTCGCGTGATCGTCGAGAAGCCGTTCGGGCATGACCTGGAGTCGGCCCGTGCGCTGAACACCGCGCTGTCCGGCGTGATGCAGGAGCGGCAGATCTACCGCATCGATCACTACCTGGGCAAGGAAACGGTGCAGAACCTGATGATCTTCAGGTTCGCCAACAGCATCTTCGAGCCGATCTGGAATCGTCGGTACGTCGACCACGTGCAGATCACGGTGGCCGAATCGGATGGCATCGGCACCAGGGGTGGCTACTACGACCAGGCCGGTGCGCTGCGCGACATGGTGCAGAACCACCTGTTCATGCTGCTCGCCTTGACGGCGATGGAGCCGCCCATCTCCTTCGATGCCGACGCCGTGCGCGACGAGCGCCTGAAGGTGCTGCAGGCGATTGCGCCGTTCACGCCGGCGCTCGTCGATCGCGACGTGGTGCGGGCGCAGTACGTCGCCGGCAAGGTCAAGGACGAGGAGGTTCGCGGCTACATCCAGGAGGACAAGGTCCTCACCGGATCGACGACCGAGACGTTCGTGGCGATGCGGCTGCAGGTCGAGAACTGGCGCTGGGCCGGAGTGCCTTTCTATCTGCGGACCGGTAAACGCATGGCGCGCCGTGTGTCCGAGATCGCGGTGACCTTCAAGCAGCCGCCGTTCATGATGTTCCGCGACACCTGCGTGCGCTGCCTGAATCCGAACGTGCTCGTGATTCGCGTGCAGCCCGACGAGGGCATCACGTTGCACGTCGACGCCAAGGTGCCGGGGCAGACGCTCGACCTGCAGACCGTGGCGATGGACTTCAAGTACGACGACGAGTTCGAGCAGTCGCCGTCGACCGGCTACGAGACGTTGCTGTACGACGCGCTCACCGGCGACCAGACGCTGTTCCATCGCGCCGACAGCACCGAGGTCAGCTGGCGGGCCGTGATGCCCATCCTCGAGGCGTGGCAGCGTCAGAGTCCGCCCGTCACGTACGAGTCGGGCTCGTGGGGACCGGAAGACGCGCACGAACTGCTCGAGCGCGACGGCCGCGCCTGGCGGCGCCCGTGAGCGCGATGACTCGCGGGGCCGTGCTGCGGGTGGCGACGTCG
>DATJTM010000346.1:0-11199 GCA_035503395.1 Luteitalea sp. | reverse complement strand
TAGCCTTCTCCCCGTGTCCGCGCGCCCCCGTTGGCGCCCCTGGCTCCTGAGCCTCGTCGGGGCCGGGCTTGGCGCACTGTCCATCGCGTGGGGTGTGCCGCTCGTGGAGGGGATGGTCATCCGTTTCGACGGCGCCATCTCCCTGCTCGTCGGCCTGACACTGGGCCCGGGCTTTGGCGCACTCACGGCCACCTTGGCCACGGTGCCCTCGTCGATCGGCTATCGCACTCCAACCATGTGTGTCCTGGCGGCCGGTGAAGTCCTGGCCGTGACCGTGATTGGCCGTCGGTGGCTGCCGCCCGTGTTCGCCGGTGCGCTCTACTGGCTCGTGTTCGGCGCGCCATACGTGCTGGTCTTCCACACCTGGATCTGGCCGATGGATCCGGCCACCTCGATGCTGGTGCTGGCCAAGCAGCCGCTGAACAGCCTCCTGAACATCGTCATCGCCCAGTTCCTGGTGACCTCACCGACGCTGGTGCGATGGATGCGCGGCACCCCGTGCCAGACCCGGGCGATCAGCCTGCGGGCCGATGTCTTCGCCCGCATCGTCCCCCTGGTGGCCGTCCCCGTCGTGTTGCTGGGCCTCGGCCTCGGCTCGCTCTACGGGCGCCATGCGGAGCGCCAGGCCGCCGAGCGCCTGGTGGACCACGCCGCCCTGGTCGGCCGGCGCGTCCATGACTACGTCCAGGATCACGCGACGGCCATCACGGGGCTGGGGCAGCGACTGGACGAGAGCACCCTCGACCAGCGTTCCGGCGACGCGGCCATCGCCGAACTGAATCACCTGCACGACGAGTTCCTCTCGCTGTCGATCGTCGATGCGTCGGGACGCGTCGTGGCGTTCGCTACCCGGCATGGCGATCAGGTGACGGCAGGCGTGGCCGACGCGCCGGCGCCGACCCGCGACCGGCCCTCGTTTCGGGTTCCGATGGCGACCGGACACGACTACCGCTCGGAGGCGTTCGTGGAACCCGGGTTTCAGGGCGAACTGGCCGTGACGCTCAGCGCGCCGATCCGCTCGCGGCGCACCGGGGAGGCGATTGGGGTGGCCAGCGGCACGCTCGACCTCCGCAAGCTCGATCGCAAGTTGCGCGACTCGGTCCCCCCCGAACAGTCCGCGGTGGTCGTGGACGAGCGGGGCCGCGTACTGGCCAGCATCGGGCAACACGGCCTGCCGGTTCTGAGTGCGGCGACAACGACCACCTGGTGGCGGGGCTCCACGAGCCCGATGGGCGTCCACACCGGTGATACACGCGGCACGTGGGGACGTTACCTGGGAGGGCGGGAGCAGCTCGACTCGCTCGAGTGGACGGTGCTCACGCGGCTGCCCACCCGAGCCGTGCTGTGGCCGATCGCCCAGTTCTATGTCGCCACCACCTTCGGCGCGCTCGGGTGCATCCTGGTGGCGATGCCACTGGCAGGTGCCGCAGCCGGCCGCATCACTCAGCCCCTGCGACGGCTGCTCGACTCGGCCCGGAACGTCACGCCGAGCGGCGAGATGCCGCCGACCGACCTCGGGCCAGAGGCGCCGGTCGAACTTCAGCAGCTGGCCGCCGACTTCGATGCGATGCTCGTGCGCCTGCGCGAGAGCCGCATCGAACTCCAGGTGGCGCTCAGCGCCCGCGAGCATGCCAACATCGCGTTGAGCCGCACGCTCGACGAGCTGGACGCCCGCGTGACGGCGCGCACCGTGGCACTGGCCGACGCCACCGCGCGGGCCGAGCGCGCCAATCAGGCCAAGAGCGAGTTCCTGGCCAACATGAGCCACGAGATCCGGACGCCGATGAACGGCGTGATCGGGATGTCGGAACTCCTGCTGGCGGCGCCGCTCGCGACCGAACAGCGGGAGCAGGTCGAGACGATTCGTTCCAGTGGCGAGATCCTCGTCGGGCTGATCAACAACATCCTCGACCTGTCGAAGATCGAATCGGGCAAGCTCGAGATCGCGCCGCAGCCGCACGACGTCAAGGCGCTGATCGATGTGGCGGTGCACTGCGTCGAACCGGCGGCGCGCGGCCGCGACATCGCGTTGCGGGTGACCTGCGACGACCTGCCGCCCCTGATGTCGATCGACGGCCTGCGCCTGGGGCAGATCCTGATCAACCTGCTCGGCAACGCCGTCAAGTTCACCGAGCGCGGGCACGTCGCGCTACGCGTCGGCGTCGAGGCGTCGTCGCTGGTGATCGAGGTGCAGGACACGGGTATCGGCATCGAGGCCGACCGTCTGGCCCTGCTCTTCAAACCGTTCGAACAGGGTGACGCATCGGTGACCCGCCAGTACGGCGGTACCGGCCTCGGCCTCGCGATCAGCCATCGCCTGGCGGCGCTGATGGGCGGCACGCTGACCTGCGACAGCAGGCCTGGTGCGGGGTCGACGTTCCGGCTGGTGCTGCCGTTCGTCGGCGCGACCTCGGTGTCGATGCCGGTGGCCGCCACGGCGGTCGTCACCACAACGCGCAGCCTGCACGTGTTGCTGGCCGAGGACAACGCCGTCAACCAGCGCGTCGCCGTGACGATGCTGCGCCGGCTCGGTCACCGCGTCGAGGTGGCCGGCAACGGCCAGGAGGCACTCGACGCCCTCGCCCTTCACACCTTCGACGCCGTGATGATGGACGTGCAGATGCCGGTGCTCGATGGACTCGAGGCCACGCGTCGCATCCGCCAGCGGCATGGCGACCGCCCATGGGTAATCGCCGTGACGGCGCACGCCCTGGACGACCACCGTCAGCAGTGCCAGAGCGCCGGCATGAACGACTTCGTCAGCAAGCCGATGCAACTCGCGACGCTGCAGAGCGCTCTCGAGCGCGTCCCACATCAGCGACCGGCCGATGAACGACGGGCCGGTTGAAGCAAAAGGTCGAAAAGGGCAAAAAGTTAACTTTTTGCCCTTTTGCCGAGTGCCTACCGTTTAGGAATCGTCCAGAGATAGACGGTCTTGCCGTCGACGGCGACGGTCTCTTCCGGCTGCCAGTCCCCCATGTCGAAGTCATGCGACACGATGCGGGTGCCGGGGCGTAGCTGCTCCATCAGGCGCGGCTTCAACTTCACGTTGAGGCTCGGCAGCAGGTAGAGCGTGACGACCGACGCCTCACGGATGTCGGCCTGGAACAGGTCCTCCTGCCGGAACTCGACCTTGCCGGCGACGCCAGCCTTCTGCGCGTTGTCGTTGGCTTCCTTGATCCGCTGCGGATCGATGTCGATGCCGACGCCGCGCGCACCGAGCCTGGCGGCCGCAATCACGATGCGCCCGTCGCCACAGCCCAGGTCGTAGACCACGTCGTTCGGCCCCACCTTGGCGGCCTTCAGCATCGCTTCGACGACGGCTTCACGCGTGGGGACGAAGATCACGTCGGGGCGACGCTCGGTCTGGCCGGGAGTCGCCGGAAGCTGCACTTCTTCACCGCTGGTCGCGGCAGTGGAGCAGGCCAGCCCGGCCACGATGGCCCAGCTCAGGAGGAGGGTGGTCGTTCCACGGGGCATGCACGCGTCCTTTCGCAAGCGAACACTCACGTGTTTCGAACAGGCGCCAATCGTCTGCCGTACGTGTACCGGCGGCGGTTCATGCTAGCACTGCGTCGGTCGCAGCAAAGCTCGACGTGTTGAAGCCTGGGGCCGCGTTGGGACAACGGGCCCTACCTGCCGTGAATGTCTGGCTCGACAGCTTCGCGGCCGGCTCGGCGAGCCGGCCCTACCCAGACGACAAGACCGGACCGGCCGAGCGAACGACCGGCTGGCGGAGGCCGCGGGCCGGTTCGTGACTCGACCTTCCGCCGCCGCAGGGTTGCTGTCAGAATCGCCGGCGGCTCGTCCATGTCGGACGGCGGGAACGGGAGGCAGTGATGATCAAGCGGGCATTGGCAGTGATGGCGGTGATCTCGTGTACGGCGGGCGTGGCCAGCGCGCAGGACTCGATGATCAAGGCCATCAAGGCCCATCAGGACATGATCAAGGGCAACCTGGTGAAGTCGGCCGCGAAGATGTCCGAGGCCGACTACGCATTCAAGCCGACGCCCGAAGTGCGCAGCTTCGGCGAGCTCGTCGGTCACGTGGCCAACGCCAACTACATGATTTGTGCGGCGGCACTCGGCGAGAAGAGCCCGTCGACGGCCAACATCGAGAAGACCGTGACCGGCAAGGCGGCGCTCGAGAAGGCACTCGGCGAGGCGATCGCGTACTGCGACGCGTCGCTGGCCAAGCTCACCGCGACCACGGCCGCCGAAGAGGTGAAGTTCTTCACCGGGCCGTCGCCGCGGCTCGGCGTGTTCGCGTTCAACAACGCGCACAACATGGAGCACTACGGCAACATGGTGACCTACCTGCGGCTGAAGAACATCGTGCCGCCGTCGAGCGAAGGGCGCTAGGACGCGTCCGCATCGTCGTGGGGAGGCCACCGGTCTCCCCACGACGTCTTCCGCGCGGCCCGAAAGCGCGGGTCGTGGCGCGTGACGACGATCGGCTGCGCCGTCGTCGGCGCGCACACCAGCATCCCGATGCGTCCCTTGTCGATGCGTGGATGCCGCAGGATGCGGCTCCCGCCCGGCTCGGAGACCGGCAACCGCGTCACGACGAGGCACGCGAACTTCTCGTCCTCATACCCCAGCGTGCCGCCCTTCAGCTGCCGATGCCGCCGTGTGCGCGGCACCCGGACCGCGAAGTGACACCACTCCCCCGGTGTCGCATGCATCGGACACACGTCCCCGTGCGGACACGGCGCCACGAGCGCCGCCCCCGCGTCCAGCAGCAGTCGGCGTGCGTCGTGGATGCGGCCGAAGCCGTCGGGTGTGCCCGGTTCCACCAGCACGACGATTGGCGCCGCCGCCCATGCCGCCGACACGAGAGCGCGACGACCCGCGCCATCGAGTTCCGCCAGCGAATACGCCGCGACCGCTATGTCGGCGGCCGGCCAGGGACCGCCCCGTCCGAGGTCGGCGGTCCGACCAGTGACGGTCGGCGCCGCCGCATCGGTGACGCGCTCCGCGAGTCGCGCCGCGAGCGACAACATCGCGGCACTGCGGTCCACCTGCAGCACCGAGTCCAGATGACAGGCATCGCGCAGCGCCCAGGTCGCGGTGCCGGGCCCGGCTCCGAGATCGAGGGCGGAACGCACGCCGTCACGCAGTCCGCCAGGAATCATCCCGAGCGTCGCGCGCACGGCGGCATAGGTCGCCGGGAGTCGGATTGCGAGGTAGGCGGCGTGCGCGAGGCCAGCCTCGAGCGGCGAGCTGCCACCCGCAACGTAGGTGCGCGACAAGGTGGCCGCGGCCGCCGCCAGGCGGCGGCCGTCGACGGCATCCAGTTCTTCGTCGATCGCAGCCTGCAGCCGCAGTGGGACCTCGACGGTCAGGATCGCGTCACCTCGCGGCGGAGGAGCGTGCCCGCCAGCGCCCCGGTCGGCTTGCCCTCATCGACCGCCGCCACGCCGTTCACGAACACATAAGACATCCCTGACGCGTGCCGGTGCGGCTCCTGGTACGTGGCGGCATCGTTCAGCGCCGCAGGGTCGAAGACAACGACGTCGGCGTGGGCGCCGTCCTGGAGCACACCGCGGCCCGCCAGCGACATCACCGTCGCGGACAGCCCCGTCATGCCGTGCAGGGCCTGCGCGAGCGACACCGTCTTGCGATCGCGGACGAACGCCGTCAGCTTGCGGGTGAACGCACCATGGCCGCGTGGATGCGGCTTCCCTTCCCCGGGCAGGTACGTCGCGCCATCGCTGCAGGTGAGCATCCAGGGCTGCCGCATCAGGAACTCGATGTCGTCCATCGACATGTTGAACGACACCGTCGACGTGTCGTGCAGCGCGACCAGCGAGAGCGCCGCGTCCTCGGGCGTCACGCCACGTGCCGTCGCGATCTGCGCGAGCGAGCGTCCCTCGACGCGGCGGTCGGGCGGGTGGAACGCGACGAGCAGGCTCTCGGCGCCACCGCGGCGACGGATGTTCTCCTTGATCTCCGGCAGCAGACCGGCGCGGTACGCCGGATCGGCGAGTCGACCCGCCAGCGCCGCTCGTCCACCGGCCTGCGCGGCGCGCGGCACCAGCGCCGCGAACAGGCTCGTCCCCGACGCCTCGTACGGATACTGGTCGGCCCAAACGGCCACGCCGCGCGCCCGAGCGGCCTCGATGTGCGCGGCACAATCACGCGTCTTGCCCCACGCGTCCGGCCCCAGGGCCTTCATGTGCGTGACGATGCCCGTCGTCTGCGACCCTTCGGCGATGGCGATGATCTCGTCGACCGCGGCGATTACCCCGACCGAATACGTGCCTTCGTCGCGGATGTGACTCGTGTGCACGGCGCTACGCCCGAGCGTCTCGGCCGCCACGCGCATCAGGTCGGTCACCTCGTCGGCGGTGGCGTACGCACCCGGCGTATAGAACAGGCCACTCGAGACGCCGAAGGCGCCGGCCTTCATCGCCGTCCGCACGAGGTCACGCATCCGCTCACGTTCGGTGGCCGTCGGCGGCCGCGCCTCGCTGCCGACGCCATGGCTGCGAATCGCGCCATGCCCGACCAGCGGCGCCACGTTGACGCCGACGCCGAGCGTGCGCATCCGGGTGCGCTGCGCGTCCAGATCGACCGGCCCGCCGCCGTCCGGATTGACGACGATGGTGGTGACGCCCTGCGCGAGCAGCGCCTCGGCCGTATGCAGGCCCTTGCGGACGAGGCTCTCGGCCGCATGCGAATGCGTATCGATGAAGCCCGGCGCAACGACCTTCCCGGCCGCCTCGATCGTGCGCGTCGCGGTCCAGCCGGACAGGTCACCAACGCCGACAATGCGCCCCGCGCGCCACGCGACGTCACCGGCACCGGCTGGCCTGTCGGTGCCGTCGTGAATCAGTCCGCCGCGCACCAGGACGTCGGCCGTACGGCCTTGTCGCGCTCGCGCCGGCCTCGCCACGAACAGGTCCGCCGTCGAGGCGGCGACCACACCGGCCGATACGAGAAAACGACGCCTGCGCACGGCGCGAGTGTATCCCGGGCAACTGTGAGAGGATGCGGAGAGGGCACACGACGTCCATCCGGCGAGGGAGGCCGCGCGATGTTCGAACCAACGAAGTGGAAGCGCGAACGTGGAGGGCGGGGCTATCCCGTCGATGCGTTCGGTGAAGGACTCTCCGAGGACGCGCCGCACAGCGGGGCCTGGCTCGGCGATCGACCTGGGCTGGACCCGGTGTCGGACCCGCGCCAGAAGTTGACATGGGTCGGCATGGGCCTGGTCGGCATCGGCGTCGGGATCCTGATCACGCGGGCGCTGATGGGCCACGACGACGTGGGGAAGATGCGGGCGTGGCTCAAGCCCGACATGCAGGAAGACCGGAACGCCTACATCGACGAAGCGTCGGAGGAGTCGTTCCCGGCCAGCGATCCGCCGTCGTTCACGCCAAGTCGCGCCAGCATCTCCTGACGACAGCGCGGCGGTGCGTCGCCGCGCGTCAGGAGTCGAGCTGTTCCATGGCCAGCTCGAACGTTCGCCCGTAATCGGACTGCGCAGCCCGCACACAGCGGCGGGAATCCGACGATGTCGATCGGTCCACCGACACGTCGACTGCGCACGCCGCGGGCGGCCTTGTAAAAACACACGGTAAATCGACGTGTCTCGTGCCTCGCATGGTAGGCACTGCGCTTGCGCCTCAGGCACTCAGCTTCGTCGCGCGTGCCCGCCCTCCTCACTCCCGACCCGTTGCACCGGCCCTCCCTGGCCGCGTTGCTCATCGCCCTGCTCCACGCCGCGACGGCGTGGGTCATCGTCGGTGGCCTGCACGCGCCCGGTTCGTGGGGCCTGGTGGGGCTTGCCACCCTCGTGCTGCTCGAAGCGGCGCTGCTCGTCTGGGTGCTCACGACGGTGATCAGTCGGGGCGGTCGCCAGGAAGCACAGGCCCGGCTGCTCAACGAAGCGCTCGCCGACGCCAACTCGTCATTGGCGTCGGAAGTGCAGGCGCGTGAGCGCGCCGCCATCTCCCTGCGCATGCTGCTCGACGCGATGCATGAAGGCATCGTCGTGGTCGACGCTGGCGGTCAGATCGTCGAGGTCAACGACGCGCTGGAGCGGATGCTCGGCTACACGCGCGGCCAGCTGATTGCGCGGCCGGGTGACATGCTCGTGGCCGAGCACGACCGTGAGACCGTGCGCGCCTACCAGGCGCGCTATGCGGCGGCGCCGGCCGATCTCCTGTCTGCCCGTCCCGGACGCGACCTCACGGCACGACGGGCCGACGGCACCACGTTCGCCGCCCAGGTCGGCCTCAGCCCGTATCACGTCGGCGATCAGTTGCGCATCATCGCCACGGTCCGTGACGTGACCGCCCAGCGGGCCGTCGAGCGACGGATGGCGACGTCGCTGCGCGAGAAGGAAGTGCTGCTCCGCGAGGTGCACCACCGCGTCAAGAACAACATGGCGGTGATGTCGAGCCTGTTCTACCTGCAGGCCCGCCACGCGAACGACCCGGAGACGGTGCGCGTCTTCCGCGAGAGCGAATCGCGCGTGCACAGCATGGCGATGGTGCACGAGGTGTTGTACCGATCCGACGATCTGTCGTCGGTGGACTTCGGCAGCTACCTCGACGCCCTCCTGTCGCACCTGATGAACGTGTACCGCGGCACCGTGCCGGGCCTGCGGCTCGAGCGCGACATCGCCGCGCTGCACCTGTCGCTCGACCAGGCCGTGCCGTGCGGCCTGCTGCTCAACGAGCTCCTGACCAACGCCTTCAAGCACGCGTTCGTCGACGCCCAGGTGCCGGTGTTGCGCGTGCGCGCCGCGGCCGATGGCGGTCACGTCCGCATCGACGTGATGGACAATGGCGTCGGCATGCCCGCTGACGTTCCTGCGTCGCGCCCGGCCACGCTCGGGCTGCGCCTCATGCGCGCCCTCGTCGAGCAGCTCGACGGCACGATCGAGACCTCGTCGTCGGCGGCGGGCACGCGCACGCGTCTGGTATTTCCGGTGACCGCGTCGACCGACGCTGACACCACCGATGCCGGGCCAATCGCGATCGGGGTGCCGGCATGACGCCGATGCCGATCTCGTCGAACGAGCCGTCCTTCGACGCCCGCATCCTCATCGTCGAGGACGAGCGACTGATCGCCGAGGAACTCCACGATCGACTGACCAGCCTCGGCGCGACCGTCGTCGGCTCCGTGGTCAGCGGCGCGCAGGCGGTGAGTCAGGCCGACGCACTGCGGCCCGACCTGGTGCTGATGGACATCCGCCTGAAGGGTGAGATGGACGGCATCGCGGCGGCGACGGCGATCCGGCAATCAGTCGGGACGCCCGTGGTCTTCCTTACGGCACACTCCGACCACATGACGGTCGATCGGGCCAAGGACGCCGGCCCGTACGGCTACCTGCTGAAGCCCGTGCAGGAACACGAGCTGCGCATCGCGCTCAGTCTCGCGTTGCACCGCTGCGGCGTCGAGCGCGAGCTGCGGGTGGCGGAGGCGCGGCTGCGCGACGCGCAGAAGCTCGAAGCGGTCGGACGCCTCGCTGGCGGTGTCGCCCACGACGTCAACAACATGATGACGGTCGTCTCGGGATACGCGGAGTTGCTGCTCACGCAGCTGCCCAGCAGCGATCCCAACCGCGGGCTCGTCGAGGAGCTGAGGGCGGCCGGCGATCGCGTCGCCGGCGTCACTCGACAGCTGCTCTCGTTCAGCCGGCACCGCATCGCGAGACCGCGCGTCGCCGCCGTCGACGATCTGCTCGATGCGGCCGGACCGCTGCTCGCGCAGGTGCTGCCCAAGCACGTCAGCCTGCAACGCAGCAGCTGTGCGCGCCAGGCGAAACTGTTGATCGACCCGGCGCAGTTCGAACAGATCCTGCTCAATCTCGTGCTGAATGCCCGCGACGCGATGCCGCGGGGCGGCACCGTGACGATCGAGGCGAGTGTCGCGACCGCCGCCGCGGGCTGGCGCACCGACGACGATCGCGAAATGCCGGCCGGCGAATACGTGCTCGTGGCGGTCAGCGATACCGGCGCCGGTGTGGCTCCGGAGTTGACCGATCGCATCTTCGAGCCGTTCTTCTCCACCAAGGCCGACGGGCACGGCGCCGGGCTCGGGCTCTCCGTCGTCCGCGACATGGTCCGCGCCGCCGGCGGACAGGTCCTGTTGCGGACAACCGCCGGGTGCGGGTCGTCGTTCACGCTGTGCTTCCCAAGGCTGACGGACGATCCGGACGCGTTGCCGGATCTGCTCGGCGACGACGACAGCGACCTCCGGGCGGCGCAGCCCTCCGTCGTGCTGCTAGCCGAGGACGAGGACGCCGTGCGCGCCCTCACCACCACGCTGCTCGAACAGCAGGGCTACACCGTGCTCACGGCGTGCGACGGCGAAGACGCGCTGCAGGTCGCCGCCCGTCACAGCGGCGTCATCGATCTGCTGCTCACGGACGTCGTCATGCCGCGCGTCGGCGGTCGCGAGCTGGCCGAACGTCTCGCCGCTGCGCGGCCCGGCGTCCGCACGGTCTTCATGTCCGGGTACGCCCCCGATGCCGTGCTGCAGCAGGGCATCATGCGCGACGGGCTGCCGTTCGTGCAGAAGCCGTTCAAGGGTCGGCACCTGCTCGCCGCCGTGCGCGACGCGTTGCGCGCGCCACTCCTCCGCTCGTGAACTTCCTCGCGCACTTCCTGCTGTCGGGCGACGACGAGGAACTGCGGCTCGGCAACCTGCTGGGCGACGTCGTCAAGGGACGTGTCGAGCGCTACACCTACCCCGGCACGACGGACCGCATGCGCGACGGCATCCGACTGCATCGCGCCATCGACTCGTTCTCGGATGGACATCCCGTCGTGCGTCGAAGCAAGCAGCGCATCGCGCCACGTTACGGACGGCTCGCCGGCGTGATCGTCGACGTGTACTACGACCACGTGCTGGCCCGCGAGTGGGACGTGCACGGCGTCGGCACACTCGCCGACTACGCGCAGGAGACATACGCGTCCTTCGATCGTCATCTCGATCGGTTGCCCATCGACGTTCATCCGCTGGTGCACGCCATGCGACGCGGCCACTGGCTGGAAGGCTATGCGCGCATCGAGGGGATCGCGGCGGCGCTGGGGGGCATGGCGCGCCGCACGCCCGTGGCGGCCGGCATCGGCGCCGCGGCCGAGGAACTGGCGCGCGACTACCGGCTGGTGTCGGACGATTTCGCCGAGTTCTTCCCGCAGTTGCAATCGCATTGCGCCGACGTGCTGGCGCAGCGCCCCTG
>DATJTM010000345.1:0-3729 GCA_035503395.1 Luteitalea sp. | reverse complement strand
GCCGGCGGCGTCTTGCCCAGCAGGTAGTTGTTCACCCAGTAGTTCCAGACCAAATCGCCCGGGCGCAGCCACGCGAACACCTCTGCCAGCGCACGTCCATCGAGGTAGCCCCGACGCCTGGAGACGGCCTTCGCGGCGTTGGCCATCCGTCGATTGGTCAGCGCGGACGACATACCGGCTTGCGCGTTGTCGATCACAGTTACGGCAAGCGCGAAGGCCGCCAGCCGGTCCTGTCGGCCGGTGCCAGCGAGGTAGGCCGCGGTGATGCTCGCAAGGATGCCGCCGGAGCAGATGCCCGCCAGCGCCGACTGGTCGCTTCCAGTGATCCGTTCGACTGCGTCGAGAGCGTCCAGAATCGCCTGGACGTAGGTATCGATGTTCCACTCGGCATGACGGGCGTCGGGGTTGCGCCAGGACATCACGAACACCTGCTGTCCCTCGCGGACGAGGAACTCCACCAGGCTCCGATCGGGCGAAAGGTCCAGCGCGTAGTACTTGTTGATGGTGGGTGGCACGATGAGTAGCGGAACCTCGCGCACCTGGTCGGTCTGGGGCGCGTACTGGATCAGCTCGAAGACCTCCGAGCGCAACACGACAGCGCCCGGCGTGGTCGCGATGTTCTTGCCCACCTCAAAAGCGGAACGATCAACCATCTCCGGGATGCGCGGTGCAGACGCGAGATCACGCAGCAGTTGGGCACCCCCACGAGCCAGGCTGGCCCCCGCCGTGTCGATGGCGGCCTTGGCAGAGGATGGATTGACGAGCGGCACGTTACTCGGCGCAAGAGCCTCGACGGCGTTGCCGGTAAGGAACCGCATCCGCTGCTCGTCCCGCCAGCCCAGGCCGGCGTCAGTCACAAGCTGCTCGGCGGTCTGTCCGCTCGCCAGGTAGGCCTGCAAGGCTCGGCGCAGCAGCGGATTCTCACTCCAGGCCTGGTCGGCGAATCGACGGTCTCGCTTGGACGGAGCGAGCGTCGACGTGCCGATTGCCACGCGCCCGACTTCGGCCGCGAGCGATCCCAATCGGCGCGCTGTCGTGCGCGGCTTGCGCCCCAGGGCCAACGCGAACTTCAGCGTCGAAAGGTCGGGCGCAAAGCGGCGCACCGGCCCGAGCGCCGCATCGACGAGCAGAGCGTCCAAGGGAGCGGCGTCGTTGGCCAGATCGGCCTCCTGCTGGGGTGTCATCGAGGCGGGGGCGGCGAGGCTCATTGCGGTTCCCTGGTCGTCGGGTGGGTGGAGTGGATGAGACGATTCTCGAGCCCACAGCCCCCCATGACGATGGCCTCGGACACCAACTGACCGTCGTCTTCTTGTGCCCGCTGACAGTTCCTGCGGCCCCGGGGCGGGCTTTCACGAAGCTCTCGACGGTGGGTCCTGCGAAATCCGGCAGAGCTGCGCAACGGCCCGCATGCAGTGCGCATAGCACTCGCCTCTGGTGCTAGAGGCCAAAGCGTCTGGGCGCCGCGACGGACGTGACCAGAAACTGCGAGCACGGCATCCCGCCGGCTGCGACTCAGATGGGAGCTACTCGATGAGTAAGACGAAGGACATCCGCCAGGCAGTCGAAGATGAGCTGATCTTCGATCCGCTGGTGGACGCGACCGACATCACCGTCAAGAACATCGACGGTGATGTCGCGCTGAACGGCACGGTACCGAGCTACCCGCAGTATCTCGAAGCCGCCGACGCGGCCCGCCGGGTGTTCGGCGTCAACAAGGTGCACAACCACCTTGAGGTGGTGCTGGCGCCTGGCAACTATCGCGATGACGCAGCACTGGAAGCGGCCGCAAACAACGCGCTCTTTCTTGATGTCACGGTGCCTGTCGGGGTGACGGCGAAGGCACACGACGGAAACATCACGCTGACGGGCGCCGTGCGGTACGGAAGTCAGCGCTTGGCTGCGGCCGACGCCGTAACCGGACTCATCGGTGTCCGCAACGTCCACAACAAGATCAAGGTGGAGAGCCAGGCAGACCCCGTTGATGTCGCTGTCAGCGTGCAGGACGCGCTGGACCGGTACTCGCTGATCCCGGACGACAGCGACGTGCTCATCGACACGGACAAGAACACCGTCACGCTGATGGGGCACGTGCGCACGTGGGCGGAGCACGACGCGGTCGTGTCCGCTGCGTGGATGGCCGACGGCGTCTACGACATCCGCGACGACCTCTACGTGTCTGGCTGACCGACATCGAGGTATGCGCCAG
This sequence comes from Luteitalea sp., assembly GCA_035503395.1. Lineage (GTDB taxonomy): Bacteria > Acidobacteriota > Vicinamibacteria > Vicinamibacterales > Vicinamibacteraceae > Luteitalea. The sequence continues at coordinate 1,523 of DATJTM010000345.1, read as the reverse complement.
TCGGTCCCTCGGGACCTCCTGCGGGACCGGCCTGGTGCGCAACGCCTCCCTCCCGGCGCAGACGGCGGGCACACCTGCTCGGCGCCACCAATCGAGAAACGATAGGAGATCCATCCCCATGCCATCGACGAAGACCAGGTCAGAAAGTGACTCGGGCACCGACAAGCGGCAGCATGAGCTTGAGCGCACCCTGCGTCACGCGCTCGAACTTGCGGCCGCCCGGCGGGTCCACGCCCACCACCAGGATCAGCACGACGGTGGCCACCGGCACAAGCCGCGCCACCGCAGGCACTTGATGCTCGTCGTCAGCCCACTCGTCGCAAGCGGCACCGTTCTCGGCTACCTAGGCCGACGGCGCTCCAGCGCGTCGAAAGCGGCTTGACCGCGCGAGTGCCGGCGCACCAACTGTGCCGCCGTCCTCTTAGTGAAAGTAGGAAATCATGTTCTCGTCGTTGTCGACCTCGCTCGTCGTGCGAGGCATTCTTGCTGTCGTGGTCGGGATCGTGGCCATCGCGTGGCCGTCGGTCACCATCCTCGCCTTGGTCATCCTTTTCGCCGTCTACGCATTCATGGACGCGGGGATAGAGGCGGCCCGCGCCTTCAGCAGTGCGAACGCCGGGCCGGTATTCGGCCATCTGCTGCTGGGTCTTCTTGACGTTGCTGCGGGCGTCCTCGCCATCGCGTGGCCCGGCATCACCGCGTTAGCGCTCACCATCGTCGTTGGCGTCTGGGCTTTCATCGGCGGAATCATTGCGCTTTCAGCGGCCTTCATGAGCGGCGAGACGGCCGGAACCCGTGCCATGCTCATCGTCGACGGACTCGTGATGATCGCTTTCGGCGTGGTTCTTTTCGCGGCCCCGAATGTGGGCGCCGTCACGCTCGCCCTGCTCTTCGGGCTCTTCAGCCTCATCTTTGGGGTGACCCAGATCGTCACGGGCGCTCAGCTGCGTCGTGGCGGAAGCGCATTCGACCAGCTGACCCCGAATGCCGTATGACCCCGGCTATCAGCACTCGCGAGGGCAGGGTCGACCGTCGCCAACGGCCGCCCGGTCCTCGCTCTGCTGCGCATGTGAGAGTCGGCTGCAGATCGCCTCGGTGACCGGGCGGCCGACTCGACCGACCCGTCATGCAGCTGTTGCGGCAGCCTGAACTCGGCCGGCCGTAACGGCGTCGAGCAGTGCCTTGTGGTCCCGTTCGTTCTGGTCGGCATAGGTTTCGGCGAACCGGACGATCGCCCGGTCGAATCTGTCGGTCTTACCGAGGTATTCGGCGATAGCTATCCGGTCCCCTGAGCGGGCGTGCGCTCGCGCCAGTGTCGCGCCGCACAGCCTCCCGAACAGGCCCATGGCGTGGGGATCCATGGCCTCGGCGACAGCGCTGCCCTTCCAATCCAACAGCTGGCGTACGTAGAAGTCGCGTGCCGCCCCGTCGATGTCCTGGGAGACATGCGTCCAGCCAAGCATGATGTCGCTGGTCGCCTGAATCAGCCTTTGCCCGGCGGCGACCCGCTGTCCCTGATTCTT
>DATJTM010000344.1:0-6700 GCA_035503395.1 Luteitalea sp. | reverse complement strand
TGCTGGTCACCGGTGCCAACGTCGCGAACCTGCTGTTGGCCCGGGCCGGTTCACGCCGGGCGGAGATGAGCGTGCGCCTGGCGATCGGCGGCTCGCGCTGGCGCCTGGTGCGGCAACTGCTGGCCGAGAGTGCGGTGTTGGCGTTGTGTGGCGTGGCGTCGGGGCTGGGCCTGGCGATCGTCACCGCCCGACTGATCGTCGCGCAGCTGTCGACCACCACCAACCCCGTCATGCTGGACGTCGCACTCGACTGGCGGCTCGTCCTGTTCGCGGTTGGCGTCGCCTGTGTCGTGACGCCGCTCTTCGCGCTGGTGCCGGCGTTGCGCGCCACGAGGGTAGCCCCCGGCAGCGCCATGAAGGAGCAGTCACGCAGCATCTCGGGCGACGGCAGCCACCGGCTTGGCCATACGCTCGTGCTCACCCAGATCGCGCTGTCGCTGTCACTCGTGGTGCTGGCCGGGCTCCTCGTGGGCACGTTCACGCGCCTCGCGTCGAGGCCGCTCGGGCTCGAAAGCCGCAGCGTCGTCGTGGCCGAAGTCCAGATGCTGCCCGATGCCGTGCCGCCCGAGGAGCGCACCGCAGTGTATGAGGGACTCCGAGTCCTGATGGAGGGCGTTCCTGGCGTACGCACCACGGCAATCGGCACCAAGATCCCGCTGTCGGCGCCGGGCTGGAACTCCGGCATCATCGACGTCGACGGTACCGACGTCGGCGGCGACGGCCGTCAGCGAATGGTCTGGATGAGCGGCGTCAGCGACGGCTACTTCGCCACGTACGGCATCGCGATGCGCGCAGGACGCGACGTTTCGGCCAGCGATACCGCGACGGCACCCCCGGTGATGGTGGTCAACGAGGCCTTCGTCCGCCGGTTCCTGGGCGGTGGGGCCGCGGTCGGCCGACGCGTCAGGCGAGGCATGGTCGGCCGGCCGGATACGTATTCGGAGTACCGGGAGATCGTCGGCGTGGTCGCCGATACCGTGTACCGCCGCGATCTGCGGCGGGACTTCGAACCGGCGGCGTACCTGCCGATCGGCCAGCTCGATGGTCCGCCAGCCGAGAGGATCACGATGGCGGCCCGGTCGGCGGCGGGTGACGCCGATGCGCTCGTGGCACCCATTGCCAGTGTGCTCGGGTCGGCAGATGCACGCTTGTCGGCTCGCGTCGCGGCGCACCGCCTGTACGTGCAGAACGCGCTCACACAGGAACGGTTGATCGCGACGGTCGCCGGCTTGTTCGGTGCGCTGGCGCTGGTACTGGCGGTGATCGGCCTGTACGGGGTGACCGCCTACACGGTGAGCCGCCGACGTCCGGAGATCGGGGTGCGTCTCGCGCTCGGTGCCACGCCTGCCGGGGTCGTCTCGCTCGTCCTCAAGCGAGTGATGATCCTCGTGGTGGCCGGCATCGCCGCCGGCGTCGGGCTGTCGCTCTGGGCCGGGCGTGCCGTCAAGGTGCTCTTGCACGGCCTGGAGCCGAACGACCCGATGACCTTGATCGGAGCGGCCCTCATCCTGCTGGTGACCGGGGGATTGGCAGGCGCGCTCCCTGCCTGGCAGGCAGCCCGGACCGACCCCTCCCGAGCAATTCGCGACTGACGACGGGCACTGGTCCCAGCAGATCTTCCGAATGGACGCCCCGGCCCGTGGTCGACGCCCCGTGCGTCCTGTACCGTCATACGCCAGCCGCGCCGGACGCCTGCGTACATCCGGCGCGATGGGAGGACTGTGATGACGAACCGGATATGGGCGGCTGCGGCGCTGCTGTCGTTGACAACGGGTGCGGGGGTCGCGTGGGCACAGACCCCGCAGGGGCCGTGGAGCACGACGGCGAAATCGGGGTGGGGCGGGTTGAAGAAGAATCTGGCCGGGTCGGCGGCGGCGATGCCCGAGGCCGATTACGGCTTCAAGCCGACGCCAGCGGTCCGGACGTTCGGCCAGCTCATCGGTCACCTGGCCAATGACCACTTCCTGATTTGCAGTGCCGCCAAGGGCGAGAAGAACCCGGAGGCGGCGACTGATTTCGAGAAGACGACCGGCAAGGCGGCGCTGGTCAAGGCCCTGAACGACTCGATCGCCTACTGCGACGCCATCTATGACTCGATGACCGACGTCAAGGGGGCCGAGAGCATCGACATGTTCGGTCGCAAGTACCCACGACTCGCGGCGCTGACCATCAACGTGTCGCACTCCAGCGAGCACTACGGCAACCTGGTCACCTACCTCCGTCTCAAGGGTCTGACCCCGCCCTCTTCGGCCGGGCAGTAACTGCCGGACGCGGCCGTCGACAGTGGGCGGGTCGGCAGTCGCCTCTGGAAGCCGCTCATTGACGGCAACTGGTTGACGCCGCCCGACTTGGGTTGGGCGGCGTCACTCCCGCCCGGCGTCAGGCTCCTGGTACGACGGGCCGACCGCCGACTGCCGAGTTGTGATTCCCAACCGCAATCTTGCGACTGGTCGCAACTTCGGAGCGCTAACTGCTTCCGGATCAGCCACTTGCAGATCCGTGAACCTTGAAGACCGACTTCCGCAGTCGTATATTAGGAAGGTTCGGCGCAGCCCGCCGGGCGGCACCTGCATGGGTGCACGCCATTGCGGCCGCCTCCTGAACCATTCCGGGATGGGGCTCCAGAAGCCGACCCAGAAAGCACGCACATGAGCACCTCTACCGATACCATCGAGCAGCTCGCCACCCAGGAATACAAGTACGGCTTCACCACCGAGGTCGAGGCCGACACGCTGCCCCCCGGGCTCGACGAGAGCACGGTCCGCGAGATCTCGCGCCGCAAGGACGAGCCGGAGTGGATGCTCGAGTGGCGCCTGAAGTCGTTCCGGGCGTGGCAGAAGATGAGCTACCCGGACTGGGCGAACGTCCACTATCCGGCCGTCGACTTCCAGGCGATCAGCTACTACTCGGCGCCGAAGGCCAAGAAGCAGCTCCAGAGCCTCGATGAAGTCGACCCCGAGGTGAAGGCGACGTTCGACAAGCTCGGCATCCCGCTCGAAGAGCAGAAGCTCCTCGCGGGTGTCGCCGTCGACGCCGTGTTCGACAGCGTGTCGGTCGCCACGACGTTCAAGGACAAGCTGGCCGAACTCGGCATCATCTTCTGCTCGTTCTCGGAGGCGGTCCGCGAACATCCGGAGCTCGTACGCAAGTACGTCGGCTCGGTGGTGCCGCACACCGACAACTTCTACGCCGCGCTCAACTCCGCGGTCTTCAGCGATGGCTCCTTCGTGTACGTGCCGAAGGGCGTGCGTTGCCCGATGGAGCTGTCGACCTACTTCCGCATCAACGCCAAGGGCACCGGCCAGTTCGAGCGGACGCTGATCGTCGCCGACGAGGGCGCCTACGTCAGTTACCTCGAAGGCTGCACGGCGCCGATGCGCGACGAGCATCAGCTGCACGCCGCGGTCGTCGAACTGGTGGCGCTCGACAACGCCACGATCAAGTACTCGACGGTCCAGAACTGGTATCCGGGCGACAAGGACGGCAAGGGCGGCATCTTCAACTTCGTGACCAAGCGTGGCAAGGCGATGACCAACGCCAAGATCACGTGGACGCAGGTGGAGACCGGCTCGGCGATCACCTGGAAGTATCCGAGCTGCATCCTGCAGGGCGACAACGCGGTCGGTGAGTTCTACTCGGTCGCGGTCACCAACAATCGCCAGCAGGCCGACACCGGCACCAAGATGGTGCACCTCGGCAAGAACACGAAGAGCACGATCGTCAGCAAGGGCATCTCGGCCGGCAAGGGCCAGAACACCTACCGCGGCCTCGTGAAGATCGCCAAGGGCGCCACCGGCTCGCGCAATTACTCGCAGTGCGACTCGCTGCTGATCGGCGACCGCTGCGGCGCCCACACGTTCCCCTACATCGAGGTGAAGAACACCTCGTCGACGGTGGAACACGAAGCGTCGACCTCGAAGATCGGCGAAGACCAGATCTTCTACTGCCGGCAGCGCGGTCTCTCGACCGAAGACGCCGTCAACATCATCGTCAACGGCTTCTGCAAGGAAGTCTTCCGCGAGCTGCCGATGGAGTTCGCAGTCGAAGCGCAGAAGCTGCTCGGCATCAGTCTCGAGGGGAGCGTCGGCTAGCGCCGACGCCAGGCAGGGCCTTGGTCATTGGGCCTTCGGCCTTGGTAGAAATCAGGAAGCTCTTACGAAGGCCCAAGGCCTATGGCCGAAGGCCCCTGTGAAACGAACATGCTGCAAATCAACGACCTGAAAGCTCGCGTCGACGACAAGGACATCCTCAAGGGCATCAGCCTCACGGTGAACGCCGGTGAGGTGCACGCCATCATGGGGCCCAACGGCTCGGGCAAGAGCACGCTCGCCAGCGTGCTGGCCGGCCGAGACGCCTATGAGGTGACCGGCGGCGAGGTGCTGTTCGAGGGCAAGGACCTCCTCGACATGGACCCCGAGGAGCGGGCGCGCGAGGGCGTGTTCCTCGCATTCCAGTACCCGGTCGAGATCCCCGGCGTGAACAACGGCTACTTCCTCAAGGCCGCGCTCAACGCCGTGCGCCAGCATCGCGGCCAGTCGGACCTCGACGCGATCGAGTTCGCCCGCCTGATGAAGGAGAAGATGAAGCTCCTCAAGATGGACCCGAGCTTCCTCCAGCGCTCGGTCAACGAGGGCTTCTCCGGCGGCGAGAAGAAGCGCAACGAGATCTTCCAGATGGCGATGCTCGAGCCGAAGCTGTGCGTGCTCGACGAGACCGACTCGGGTCTCGACATCGACGCGCTGCAGGTCGTGGCCCAGGGCGTCAACGCGCTGCGGAGCCCGGAGCGCGCCGTGATCGTCGTGACGCACTACCAGCGCCTGCTGAACTACATCGTGCCCGACTTCGTGCACGTCCTCTCCGAGGGCCGCATCGTCAAGAGCGGCGGCAAGGAGCTGGCGCTGGAACTGGAAGCCAAGGGTTACAGCTGGATCGAGCCCAACACGGTCGGCGCGTGACGATGGCACCCACTGCTGCACAGGAAACGTTGTTGACCGGGTTCGACGAGTTCGCGGCCGCCCGCGCCGGCGAGCCGTCGTGGCTGCGCGAGCATCGCGCCCGTGCGGCGGAGACCTTCCGCGGCGAGGGCCTGCCGACGACACGCCACGAGGAGTGGCGGTTCACGCCGGTGGCCGCGGTTGCCCAGGTGCCGGGCCAGCCCGCCGTCGCCGGCGACGTCGCGCCGTCGCTCGTCGAGCCCTTCCTCTTCGCCGAGTTCGGTGGCCCGCAGCTGGTGTTCGTGGACGGCCGGTTCGCGCCGCAGCTGTCGCGCCTGCGCGACCTGCCGGCCGGCGTGCGGGTGAGCGACCTCGGATCGGCGCTCGCGACGGCGCCGGACGTGGTCCGGCAGTACCTCGGCACCGCCGTCCAGTTCCGCCAGCACGCCTTCACGGCCCTCAACGACGCCTGGTTCACCGACGGCGCCGTCGTCATCGTCGACCGTAACGTGGTCGTCGAGTCGCCGGTTCACGTCCTCTACTTCTCCACCGGCGCCGGCGCCTCGTACCCGCGCACGCTGCTGGTCGCGGCGGAGAACAGCCAGCTGTCGATCGTCGAGAGCTTCGCGGGCGTCGATGGCGGCTACGTCGTCAATGCGCTCACCGAAGTCTTGGCGGCCGAGGGCGCGCACGTCGACCACTACAAGGTGAATCGCGAGAGCCTGCAGGCGCATCACGTGGCCAGCACGCACCTGCACCTCGCGAAGGCGTCGGTGTTCGCCACGCACAACATCTCGCTCGGCGGGCTGCTGACGCGCAACGACATCAACGCGACGCTCGACGGCGAAGGCATCGAGTGCACGGTCAACGGCCTGTACCTGGCCGACGGCGATCGCCTCGTGGACACCCACACCGCGATCGACCACGCCAAGCCGCACTGCCACAGCTACGAGATCTACAAGGGCGTGCTCGACGGCCGCAGCCGCGGCGTCTTCAACGGCAAGATCTTCGTCCGCGAGGACGCGCAGAAGACCGACGCGAAGCAGACCAACCAGGTGTTGCTCCTGTCGGACGACGCGACGATCGACACCAAGCCGCAGCTCGAGATCTTTGCCGACGACGTCAAGTGCACGCACGGCGCGACGGTGGGTCAGCTGAGCGAGGAATCGCTGTTCTACCTGCGGGCCCGCGGCATCGGCAAGGACGATGCGCGCGCGCTGCTGATTCACGCCTTCGCCGAATCGGTCGTCGAGAACATCAAGATCGACTCCGTGCGCCACGCCCTCGAGCAGGTGCTGCTCGCGCGGTTGCCGATTCGGGAATAGGTTCGTCGGGTTCGTAGCCGTCGGACTTTGTCCGACGTCGCCTCCGAGCGCCGGACGGAGTCCGGCGCCTACACCTGGTGTGGTGGCAGTCCTGGACGGCTCGGCGAGCCGTCCCTACCAAAGTGAACCTGGTGCGAATGTTCGACGCTGCTGCGGTACGTCGTGAGTTTCCGATCCTGGACCAGCAGGTCCACGGCAAGCCCCTCGTCTATCTCGACAACGCCAACACCACGCAGAAGCCGCTGTCGGTGCTCGAGGCGCTGGACCACTACTACCGGGCCGACAACGCCAACATCCATCGCGCCACACACCTGCTGAGCGAGCGGGCGACGCGGGCGTACGAAGGCGCCCGCGAGAGGATCGGGCGCTTCTTCAACGCGCGCGAGACGGCCGAGATCGTGTTCACGCGCGGCTGCACCGAGGCGATCAACCTGGTCGCCT
>DATJTM010000343.1:0-2639 GCA_035503395.1 Luteitalea sp. | reverse complement strand
CGTGCCGGTCCTTGATCGGGTCCACGACGACGTTGGCCAGCTGGTCGCCGCCGTCGCCGACGATCCCGAGCTCGAGAACGTCGGAACCCGCACGCCGCGGCCGCAGCGTGACACGCAGGTGCTCGCCCCGCTGGTAGTGCTCGCTCCACAGCGCCAGCCATTCCTCAAGCAGCTTCTTCGGCACCTCGGTCTGCACCAGGTGCTGGTGCTGGGTCGAGCCCTTCCCCATCGCCTTGGTGGTCGCGGTGCGTCCCGAGGATGCGGTGAGCGCGGCGTCGCTGCGCGGGCCGCCGACCAGCGTCTGCGGAGTGCGATACGGCGACTCGACCAGGCGCATCTTGCGCTGCAGCCGAGCCAGCGCCAGCATGCCGTCCTGCCGCAGGTTGGTGGCGAACTCCTCGGCGGCGACACCGTCGATCTGGTGTCCGCCGTAGGTGATGAAGTTGAAGACGAAGCCCATCTTGCCGAGCTCCTCGGGGAAGCGCTTCATCTCCTCGTCGGTCATGCCGGTGGTATCCCAGTTGAACGACGGCGACAGGTTGTACGCCAGCATCTGGTCGGGGAACTCGGCGTGGACCGCGTCGGCGAACTGCTTGGCGTCGGCCAGGTCCGCGGTCTTCGTCTCCATCCAGAGGATGTCGGCGAACGGCGCCGCGGCCAGCGACTTGGCGATCGCGTACGGAATGCCGCCGCGCACCTGGTAGTAGCCCTCGGGGGTCCTCGCCAGCTCGGGGCTCCAGTCCGGGGCGGCGCCCAGCTCTCTCGCCTTCTCGCGGGCCGCGTAGTGCGATGTCCGCGCGGCGAACTTCCGCCACTCGTCGGGGCTCATGCCCGCCGGCTCGTCTTCCTCGCTTTCGCCGAAGGCGAGCACCTCCGCGACGGCGTCGCTGTAGGTCATCAGCCCGGCGTCGTCTTCCCAGGCGGCCACGAACCGCGACTCAACCTGGTCCCAGAGGTCGTCGACGGAGTGCTGTCCGTTCTCCCGCCAGGTGGTGACCGCTTCGGAGACCAGGCCCAAGATGCCCTGACGCTCGAGCCACGCGCTGGCAAGGGTGTACTCGCTATCGGCAAGCGCGTAGAGCAGGTGACCGTTGAGCTCCTTGACGCCCAGCTCGTAGAAGCGCCGCATCAGGGCCAGGAAGCAACCCTTGTAGGAGGGGATGTCCAGGTTGGTCGCGCCCAGCAGGAACGCCTGGTCGCGCTCGTCGGAGTTGCTGTCGATCAGGTTGGCGGCCTCGGCGTCGGTGCGCGCCACGATGATGCCCGGCACCTTCATGACGTCGAGCTGGAAGCGAGCGGTGTTGAGGCGCTTGATCTGTTCGTCCGACGGCACCAGGACCTTGCCGCCCTGATGGCCGCACTTCTTGGTGCCCGGACGCTGGTCTTCGATGTGGTAGCCGGGCACACCGACCTCGACGAAACGCCGGATCAGGTTGCGCACGTGCGGGTCACCGCCGTGGCCGGTGTCGGCGTCGGCGATGATGAACGGCCGGTAGTCGTACTGCTTGGTGGTGGCGCGCTGCTGCTCGCTCATCTGCAGCCGCAGGTATTCCTGGTTGCGGTCCGCGGTGAGCAGGGCGCGCACCAGCACCGCGGCGTCCTCGGGCACCTGACTCAGTGGGTAGCTGGCCAGGTCGGGCCCCGGGTCCTCGGTGGTGGACCCCTTGGCGGACGTCGCCCAACCGCCGAGGTAGATCCCCTCGATTCCCATTCGCTTCATGCTGACGGCCTGCCCGGGCGAGTACGGACCGAAGGTGGTGATGCTCTTCTTCTGCGCGAAGAGTTCGCGCAGGCGCGGGTAGAAAGCCGTCGCCGCCTCGCGGGCGACCGCGTAGTCGGTCGGGATCGTGCCCCGCTGCTCGACTACCTGGCGGGCCGTGTAGAGGCGGATAATCCCCTCGAAGCGGGGATCTTCGAAGTATCGCTGCGTGGCAGCGATCTGGTCTTCGAACGATGGCCGGACTTCGGTGTCCCTATCGATGATCGCCATGGTCTTACGCTCCTCCTCGGCAGGTTACTGCTGAGTAGGAGTCTATCCCCGGGCGTCGCGGTTGAATCAGCGGCCGAGTACTCGATCCAAATCCCTTGAGGCGCCCGCTGTCCTGGCGACTCAGCCAGGATCGGCGCCCGCACGCCGGCGCAACCAGTCGCGTTGGCGGCGAACGAACTCCGCGCCGACGACGTCGCCGTGTCCCGGGACGTAGCCGGCTTCGGGGCCGCCGACCGCGAGCAGGCGATCGAGCGTCGCGGGCCAGGCCGCGAGATCGGAGTCGGCGTCGATCGCCGGGTCGCCCGACTCCTCGACGAGGTCACCGGCGAACACGACGGTTCGGCCGTCGTTGCCGGGGACGATCACCACCAGGTCCGACGTCGTGTGCCCGCCACCGAGGTGGGCGATCGTCACGGTGTGGTCGCCCAGATCGATGACGGCGTCGTAGATCCCGCGCTGCGGTGGGCGTAAGGCCGCGATCGCCCGGTCTATCTCCGCGCCGTCGGCGCCATACCGCAGCGCGTCCTCGCGCAGCTGATCGGTCGCCGACGTCAGATACTCGACGACCTCGGGCGCACAGTGGATATCGGCCCCGTCGAAGCCCGAGGAACCCAGCACATGGTCGAAGTGCTTGTGTGTCAACACAATA
>DATJTM010000342.1:0-8397 GCA_035503395.1 Luteitalea sp. | reverse complement strand
TCCGCCCCGGCCGAAGCCGCGCAGGCATTGGACCTGCCGAAGGACGCCAAGGTGACGAAGGACCAGATCGACCTCGCCGCGTGGACGCTCGTCGGCAACGTCCTGCTGAACCTGGACGAGACGGTCACGAAAGGGTGAGGCAGGGACGTTCGCCACGACCGGGTACCGGGTGCCGGGTGCCGGGTTCGGCAAGGGGCAGTCGGCGAGTCGGCAGTGGCCTGCTCGTCGCGAGGGTGCGGGGTGACAGGTAGGCTGTAGGCCGAAGCCCGTGGCCTCGCGCCGCAGGCTGAAAGCCGTCCGACGACGGCCGCGTTCGCTTCGTAGCCGTCCGACTTGTCGGACGGTTCCACAGGTAGGCTGCAGGCCAGATTGTGCAGGCAGGCTGTAGGCTGAAGCCTGTAGGCTGAAAGCAACACGATGAATGCTCTGCAGGCGCTGACGCGCCGACACTTCTTCAAGCAGACCGGCTTCGGCCTCGGCGGCGCCGCACTGGCGTCGCTGATGCAGGAACAGCTCTTCGCGCAGGCCACCAGGCAGATGGCGCCGCAGATCGCGCCGAAGGCCAAGCAGGTGATCTTCCTGTTCATGGCCGGCGCGCCGTCGCAACTCGACCTGTTCGATGACAAGCCCGCCCTGCGCAAGTACGACGGTCAGGACATCCCCGCCGACATCGTCAAGGGCGAGCGCTTCGCCTTCATCAAGGGCACGCCGAAGCTGCTCGGGTCGCCGTACGCGTTCAAGCGGCACGGGCAGTCCGGTCACGAGATCTCCGATCTGCTGCCGCACCTGACGACGATCGCCGACGACATCACCATCGTGAAGTCGATGACGACGACGCAGTTCAACCATGCGCCGGCGCAGATCTTCATGAACACCGGGCACCAGGTGATCGGTCGTCCGAGCATGGGTTCGTGGCTGTCGTACGGGCTCGGCGCCGAGAGCAAGGACCTGCCAGCTTTCGTCGTGCTCATCTCCGGCGAGAACAACCCCGACGGCGGCAAGTCGTGCTGGGGCTCCGGCTTCCTGCCGACGGTGCACCAAGGCGTCGAGTTTCGAGGCGGCGCCGACCCGGTGCTGTTCGTGTCCAACCCGGATGGGGTGGATGCCGCGCTCCGCCGGTCGTCGCTCGACGCGTTGAAGGATCTCAACGGGATGCGCCAGGCCAGCGTCGGCGATCCGGAGATCGAGACGCGCATCAACGCGTACGAACTCGCCTACCGGATGCAGACGAGCGTGCCGGAGCTCACCGACATCTCCGACGAGCCGCAGACCGTGCACGACCTGTACGGCACGCAGCCGGGCCAGACCTCGTTTGCGAACAACTGCCTGCTCGCCCGTCGCCTCATCGAGCGCGGCGTCCGCTTCGTGCAGCTCTATCACCGCGGCTGGGACACGCACGGCGCCAGCTTCGGCGACGACGTGATCGAGAAGCTGCCGCACCTGTGCCGCCAGACCGACCAGGCGGCGGCGGCGCTCGTGAAGGATCTCAAGCAGCGCGGCCTGCTCGACTCGACGCTGGTCGTCTGGGGCGGTGAATTCGGCCGCACGCCGATGAACGAGGCCCGCAACGGCTCCAAGTTCCTCGGTCGCGACCACCATCCGCGCGCCTTCACGATGTGGATGGCCGGCGGCGGCATCAAGCCGGGCCAGACCTATGGCGAGACCGACGACCTCGGCTACAACATCACGCGCGATCCGGTCGAAGTGCACGATCTGCAAGCCACGATGCTGCACCTGCTCGGCATCGACCACGAGAAGCTGACCTACCGCTTCCAGGGCCGCGATTTCCGCCTGACCGACGTCCACGGCAAGATCGTCCAGGGCTTGCTTGCCTAGGTAGGGACGGCTCGCCGAGCCGTCCGATCTGTCTTCCATGGTCTGACGGTCACCGCCGGACAAGTCCGGCGGCTACGTCCGGTCGGGGTGATGCAGTCGGCTCGCCGGAATTCCTCTCGCGTGCGGTCGTTTCCCTACCATCTCGTCGCCGTCAGCCTGCTGATCGTCGCGGCCCTGCTGCCCGGCGCGTTCCTGCGCGGCGAGGTGCTCGGGCAGGCGGCGCTGCTGCGCGACTACCAGCCGTGGCGGTCGTCGCCGGTCGCTGACGGCCAGGCCGGTAACCCCCTGCTCACCGATCCGGTGCTGGTGTTCCAGCCGCTGCTCACGCACACGGTCGCCGCCGTGCGCGAGAACCGCCTGCCGATCTGGAACCCGTCGCTGTACGGCGGGCAGCCGTTCCTCGCCTCGTTCCAGACCGCGGTGTTCTCGCCGTACACGGCCATCGCGTTCGTCGTACCCCTGCCGTACGCAACGGTCTGGATGGCCATCGCCCCACTCCTCGTCGGTGCGGCGGGCATGTGGTGTTATCTGCGCGCGCTCGGACTCACGGCCAGCGCCGCATGGTTCGGCGGCCTCGCCTACCTGCTCAACACGTTCGCCTGGGTGTGGCTCGAACATCCGCTGCCCGCCGTCGCATGCTGGCTGCCGTGGACGCTGCTGGCGATCGACCGGCTCGTCGCGCGTCGAAGCGGGCGGACGATCGGCGCGCTGGCGATCCTGGTGGCGTTGACGATCCTCGCCGGCCATCCCGAGACGGCGGCCAAGGTCCTCGGCGTCGCGGTGGTCTATGCCGCCGTGGCCGCGTGGCAGGCGGGCTCGCGGCACACGGGGTTTCTGGGGCTGGCGTTCGTAGCCGGCGTGCTGCTGACGGCCGTCCAGGTCCTGCCGTTCATCGAGTACCTGTCACAGAGCCAGGCGCTGCAGGCGCGCGCGGCGATCACGACCAATCGCCTTTTCCTGCCGGCCGCCACGCTCGTCACCGGCCTGGTGCCCGGCTTCTGGGGCACGCCGGTCGACGGTACCTACGTGACGCATGTCAATCGCTTCGGCTTCCCCGCCAACTACGCGGAACAGGCGCTGTATGCCGGGATGGTCGCACTGATCCTCGCGCCCGCCGGCCTCGTGGTGCGGCGGCACGACTGGCGTCCAGCGTTCTTCGGCGTCACCGCAATCCTGTCACTCGCCGTCATGTTCGGCCTGCCTGGCCTGCTCGACGTGGCCTCACACCTGCCGCTCGTGCGCGTGATGTTCCTGTCGCGGTTCGGGCTCATCGTGATCGTCGCGTGCATCGTGCTCGCTGCCTACGTCGTCGATGCACTCACGAACGGCACGTCTGCCGAGCCTGATGACCGTTTCGCCATGCGGGTCGTCAATCGCACGGTTGCGGCGACTTCGTTGATCGTCGCACTTCTGATCGCTCTCGCCTGGTTACTGCATCGCGACGCCGCCCCCTCCGTGCCGCTCGACGCCACCGCACGGGCGATCGGCATCGCGCTGGCGTTCATCGGGGTCACGGTGATCCTCGTACGGCTCCGTATCGGCGGCCTGGCGTCGGCCCGCGCATTCGGCGTGCTGGCGTGCGTGGCGATCACGGCCGATCTGTTCGTCGCCGCGCGCGGCTTCCATCCGACCACACCGGCGGCGCACGTCTACCCGGCGACACCCGAACTCGACCTGCTGACGCAGGATCGCGGGCTGTTTCGCGTCTACGGGTGGGGCACGGCGCTGCCGCCGAACACCGCGATGGCCTACGGGTTGTCCGACGCACGTGGCTGGGACGGCATGAACCCGTATCGGTACACGCGCCTGCTCGACCTCGGCTACCTGCGGCAATCCGCTGATCCGCTGCGGCACCTTGCGAACCCGACGCTGCTCGACCTGCTCAACGTGAAGTACGTGCTGCTCGAGTCCGAGCTCGCACTCCCGCCCGATCGGTACAAGCGCATACCGGGTAGCCGCGCGCCGCTGTACGAGAACCGCCACCAATCGCCGCGGGCGTTCCTCGTCGATCGCTATCGTGTGCTCGACGAACCGGCGATGCTGCGCACCCTGCATGAAGGGAGCGCGGACCTGAGCCGGGAGGTGCTGCTCGAGGAGGAGTTGCCGGAGGCCGAGCGTCCTGTCGTCGCTCCCGAAGACGCCGCGCGGGACGTGCGCGTGACGCACTATCGCGACACGTTCGTCGAGCTGCGCGTGCGCACCACCACCGCCGCGATCCTCGTGATGAGCGACGCCCACTATCCAGGCTGGTCGGCCACAGTCGACAATGTCCCTGCGCCGATCAGGCGCGCCGACTACGCGCTGCGTGCCGTCTCGGTGCAGGCGGGCGACCACGTCGTCCGCTTCCACTATCGCCCCTGGTCACTGACCGTGGGCGCCATCATTTCCTCGTTGACGGCCTGCCTCGTGCTCGCCGCGGCTCTGAGGAGCCGAGCGTCGTGACTTTTCCCGCACTCTCCGTCATCGTCATCGGGACGCCCGATCGGCCCGAGGCCGCCATCACACACTGGAAGGCGGCCCTCGATCGCGCGGCGATCGCCGCGGAGGTCGTTACCGGTCCGGGGCGGATGGGGCCCGGCCTGAATGCGCCGCTCAGTGGCGCGCGCGGTGAGTTCGTGCTGATCGTCCCGGCCGATGTGCAGCCAGGCGCGTGGTTCGATGCGCTATGGGCCGATCGGCGGGCCTCGGGTTTCACCATCATCGGTGGTGAGTCGCAGGCTCGGGACGCTGGGTCGCGAGGTGGGCTGCAACGGGCCCTGTCGCTTCCGGTGACGCCGGAGGGCGACGGCGTCTTCGCCCGTCGCGCCGCGCTGGCCCACCCACCGCTGGGGACGAGCGACATCGAGTGGCTGGTCGAGGCGCTGGTGCTGGCCAATTCGGATGGCTGGCCAATCCGGCGCACGACCGCGCCAGGCGGGCGCACCTTCCCCACACGACTTCCGCTCGGTTCACTGTGGCGATTGTGGGTGCTGCGCAACTCCGCGTTCTCGGCCGACTACGACGAGCGTGCGTACAACAGCGTCATCCCTTTGCAGCGGTACTGGCAGCGGGCCCGCCACCGCATCATCCACAGCCTGGTCGATCCAACGACGCGCATCCTCGACATCGGCTGCGGGTCGAGCCGCATCGTCCAGGACCTGCCGCATTCGGTCGGCCTGGACATCCAGATCAAGAAGCTCCGGCGGATCGCGGCACGCACCCGCAAGGTCGTGCAGGCGACGCTCACGCAGCTGCCGTTCCCGACTCACGCCTTCGAGACCCTGATCTGCTCGCAGGTGATCGAACACGTGCCGGAGCCGCTCGTCGACTGGCACGAGATGAACCGGGTGCTCGAAGTCGGCGGCATCCTGGTCGTGGGCACGCCTGATTACGCGACGATCGCGTGGCCCGTCCTCGAGTGCCTGTATGGCATCGTGCATCCGAAGGGTTATGTGCACGAACACATCAACCAGTACACCGCCCGCAGCCTCGTGCTCGCGCTCGAGACGCACGGATTCGAGGTTCTGGAGCGCGCCTACGTCGGCGGCGGTGAGCTGATCATCAAGGCCCGCAAGGTTGCCGACACGGCCTGATTCGCGCCTTCGCGCACGACCACCGACCATGTTCGTCCGGGTCTGCTAGAGTTTCCGGCATGCGTGCGCGTCTGCTCTTCGCGCTGCTTGCCAGCCTTGCGGTCGCGGCCTGCACGCGTACGCCACCCGTGGCGGCGCCAGCCAGTGCGTCGCGCAGCGCTGCGGCGGCCCCGATCACCATCACGGTCGTCGCCACCACCGACCTCCACGGACACGCCCAGTCACTGCCGTGGCTCTCGGGATATCTCGACATCCTGAGGACGGAGCGTCGAGCCCAGGGCGGCGACGTCCTGCTCGTCGATGCCGGCGACATGTGGCAGGGCACGCTGGAATCGAATCTCTCGGAAGGCGGCGCCGTCGTCCGCGCGTACAACGCGCTCGGCTATCACGCGGCGGCGATCGGCAATCACGAGTTCGACTTCGGCCCGGTGGGACCGGCCACGGTGCCGCGCGCGGCGGGCGACAACCCGACCGGCAACATCGAGCATCAGGCGACCCAGGCGCGCTTTCCGTTCCTGGCGGCCAACCTGGTGCGCCGCGACGGCACGCCGTGGCAACCACCCAACGTGCAGCCATCGACGATCGTGCAGGTGGCCGGCGTGTCGGTCGGCCTGGTCGGCGTGACCACGATGGCCACGAGCACGGCGACCGACCCGCGCAATCTCGTGCAGCTGAAGGTCCTGCCGCTGCTCGACGTGGTGAAGCGCGAGACCACGGCGCTGCGCGCGCGTGGCGCCACGGTCGTCGTGCTGCTCGCGCATGCCGGCGGGCGCTGCACGGCCTTCACCGATGCCGACGACCCGTCGACGTGCAGTCCGAACAGCGAGATCGTGCAACTGGCGCGAGGGCTGCCGGCGGGCCTGGTCGACGTGATCGCGGCCGGCCATTCGCACTACGGGATGGCGCATCGCATCAACGGCATCGCCATCGTCCAGTCGTTCAACGAAGGACGGGCCTTCAGCCGCGTCGACCTCGAGATCGACGGCACCACCCGTAGCGTGCGCGCCGCCAGCATCCGGCCGCCTCGCTATCTGTGCGACGGCGCGACGCTGCGCGACATCACGTCGTGGCAGACCACCGCGTGCGCGCCTCCCGAGTACGACGGACGAGCCGTGACGTTCGACACGAAGGTCGTGCAGTTGCTGCGACGCGACATCGACGCGGCGCGGGCCAGGCGCGAGCAGCCGCTCGGCGTGACCGTCACGCACCGCTACACGCATTCGCCGCGCGACGAGTCACCCGCCAGCCACTTCGTGGTGGACCTGTTGCGGGCCGCCATGCCGGGCAGCGACGTGGCCATCTACAACGCGACGGGGACGCGCGCCGAGCTGCCGATCGGGCCGGTCACGTACGGCGGTGTTTACGCGTTGCTGCCGTTCGACAGCGTGATCGCGACCGCCACGCTCGATGCCGGGACCTTGGCCGCCGCCATCGCGCGGGGCGTCACGCGAGGCACCCTGCCGGTCGTCTCCGGCATCGAGGTCGACGTCACATGCGAAGGCGCCACGCCGCGCGTGGTGATCGAACGCGACGGACGTCCGCTGGATCCGTCCACGCCGCTGTCGGTCGTGACCAGCGAGTTCCTGTCGTCGGGCGGTGGCGGCCTGTTCCCGGACATGGAGGACCGCTTCACGCTGCAGTTGGATACGCCGATGCGCGAAGCCGTCGCGCGCGTGCTGCCGACCCAGGGTGAGGCAATAAGGGCGGGCCGGATCGGCGGCTTCGACTCGCAACACCGCCGCATCCGCCTGCCCGGTGGCATCTACCCGGTCCGCTGCGGCTCCCCTGGTTCGTAGGCGTCGAGCTTCAGCTCGACGCGCGCCGTGGCGCCCCTTTGATTAGGCGAGGCATGGCGCCCTTCGATGAGGTAGGGCCGGATCGCCGAGCCGGCCGCTCGGCGGACGCGCCGGCGGCGCGTCCCTACCAAATGCGTGAGGCGGACTTCCGCGCACGTAGCCGTCGAACTTCCCCACACGTAGGCGTCGGACATCCCCACCCGTAGCCGTCGGACTTTGTCCGACGGTGAGTGATCCCTGCCGGCCGGACAAGTCCGGCCGCTACACCTGTGCAAAGTGGGCGTCGAGGAACTTGGCCCCTACCCTCGGGTATTGGTCGGTTTCTCGTCGCTCGCTTCCGTCCGACAAGTCGGACGGCTACGCACGCTGTGCCGCAGCCAGCGTCCGCAACACGTCGCCGGTGGTCTCGTCGGCCGGGAAGAACAGCTCCACGGCCAGCTCCGACAGCGTCACGTCCATCGGATGACCGAACACCAGCGTCGTGCTGATGAACGACAATTCGCCGGCGGGTGTGCGCAGGCGCAGCGGCACGATCACGCTGTCGACCGGCGGTACGTCTGCCGGCGCCGACAAGCCGCGCAGTTCTTCGAGCAACGCGTGGAGAACGGAGTCGGCGGTCTCGCGCGCCTGACGGGCGAGCCGCGTCAACAGGTGCTGACGCCACTCCGCGGCGTTGACGATCTGCGGCAGCAGGCCGTCGGGCGCGAGGCTGAGGCGCATGACGTTCACCGGCGGCGCCAGCAGGTGCGGCGCCACGCCCGCGAGCAGCGGCGCCACGACGCTATTGGCTCGCACCATCGTCCAGTGGCGGTCGATGGCGAGGCCGGGAAACGGTTCGTGAGCCGCCAGGATGCGATCGACGGCCTCGGTGGCCATGCGGAGCGCCTGGTCGCCGAGGCCGTGCTGCGCATACAGCGGGGCGAAGCCCGCGCCCAGCAGCAACTCGTTGCGCTCGCGCAGCGGAATCTCCAGCTGCTCGGCGAGGCGCAGGATCATTTCGCGACTCGGCAGGGCGCGACCGCTCTCCATGAAGCTGAGGTGTCGGGTGGAGATGCCCGCGTCGCAGGCGAGCGCCAGCTGACTGAGGTGCCGCCGCACGCGCCATTCCCGCAAGCGCGCGCCGAAGATCGAGGAAGACATGCTGGTCAGGGTAGCGGTTCCTGGCGCGCTGTCCATGACCTCCGAGGTAATCG
>DATJTM010000341.1:0-3435 GCA_035503395.1 Luteitalea sp. | reverse complement strand
AACACCGCGCTGCGCCACGAGTAAGGGAACGTCTACGTCAGTTTCCACGGCGCGCGGTACTCGCGCCGGAGGAACTCGTTCGGGTCGGTCACGGTGCCCTTCGGGCCCTTGATCGTGTTGGTGACGCGCATGCTGGCGGCGTCGTAGTGAATCTTGCTGTCGCCCGGTGTCTTCTGGCCGGCCCGCAGCGACACGATCCCGAGCAGCATCACCTCGGTGAGGCGGGCGGCGTACTCGAACGGGCTCGAGATCTCCGCCTTGCCCTGGATCGCCTCGACCCAGTTCATCTCGTGCTCCTCGTGCGCGTGCGTGACACGAGGGAGCAGCGCCTTGGGCATCCCGGCCTTGTCGTGCAGCGACTGCGGCAGCAGGCGCGGCTCGTGACCATAGGTCAGCTGCATCATCTTGCCCTTGGTGCCGACGTAGATGATGCCGCCCTCGCCGTTGAGCATCTCGTCACCGAGTTCTTCGGGGCGCGGTGGCGTGAGGCCGCCGTCGTACCACGTCAACTTCACCGCCGGCATGGTGCCGCGGGCCGCGAACTGGTAGTGCGTCATCGTGGCGTGCGGATAGCAGACGCCGTTGAAGGGCGTCGACACCGTCTCGATCACGGTCGGCATGCCGAGGTCGAGGGCACGGAACGGATGGTCGATCAGGTGCGCGCCCATGTCGCCGATGGCACCCTGGCCCCAGTCCACCCAGCCGCGCCAGTGATGCGGGTGGTACACCGGGTGGTACTCCACCTGCGGCCCGCCGCCGAGGAACAAGTCCCACGACACCGATGACGGCACCGACGCCGACTCGCGGTGCAGGGCATCGGCCATGAGGGGGTTGATGCGTCCCGACGGGAAGCGCAGCGGCTTCGGCCCGGGAGGCGGCGCCGGCAGCGGCGCTGGGCGCGGGATGCCTTGCGGCCAGTAGCCGAGTGGGCGATTGGTCCACACGTGCACTTCGCGAACGTCACCGATGACACCGGCCCGGATGTACTCGTAGCCGGTCCGGGAGCCATCGCTCGAGTGGCCCTGGTTGCCCATCTGGGTGACGACCTTCGGCTTCGCCTTGGCCTTGGCCGACAGGGCGCGCGCTTCCTCGACCGACCAGCAGAGCGGCTTCTGCACGTGGACGTGCTTGTCGAGATCCATGCCGGCCAGCGCGATCAGCGCGTGCATGTGGTCCGGCGTCGCGATCACGAGCGCATCGACGTCCTTCTGCTTGTCGAGCATCTCGCGGTAGTCGCGATAGCGCTTGATGCGTGGGATCTGCTCGCTGGTGAAGCGACGCAGGGCGGCGGCATTGTCGAAACGCGGCCGGCGGGCATTGGCCTCGGCCTGCGCCTTCGACAGTTTCGGCGCCGACGGCGATGACTGCGGCGAGGCGGGCGGGCTGGCCGCATCGTCGGTCATGCGCTTCAGCTGCGCATCGACGAGCGCGTCGTCGACGTCGCAGATCGCCACGATGTTCTGGGTCATCAGACGGCGCGTGTTGCTGCCGCCCATGCCGCCGAAGCCGACGGTGGCGATGTTGACGGTGTCGCTCGGCGCCTGGAAGCCGCGTCCGAGGACGTGGCGCGGCAGGATCGTAACGCCGGCACCCGCGGCGGTGGTGGTGAGGAACGTGCGTCGCGAGACTTCGCTCATGGACTCTCCTTGCAGAGCCCGGATTCTATCGCTGTCGACGCCCGGCGGTTCCGCGCCGTACACTCGGCCGACCCGCTCGTCTGCCGGAGACCCCGCTTCCATGAGATCGCCAATCGTTGCCGCCGCCTTGCCGTTCGTCCTGCTGCTGTCCGCGCAGGCGCAGGAGGCGCCGACCGTGTCGGACGCGGCTCGGCGGCTGCACCAGGAGGCGTTCGTCCTCGACGGGCACCTGCACATGATCAACCGCCAGTTGCACCTGGGCGGGAACATCGGCGACCGGGCGCCGAACGGACAGGTCGACCTGCCACGCATGAAGGAAGGCGGCCTCGATGCCTTCTTCATGACGCTGTACGTGATGGAGCAGTACTACCCGGGGCGCTACGAGACGAAACAGACGCTGCGCCTGATGAACATGGCGCTCGACCAGATCGAGCAGAACCGCGCGGTGGTAGAACTCGCGCGCAACGCCGACGACATCGCCCGCATCAACAGGGCCGGCAAGATGGCCGCGGTGCTCGACCTCGAGGGCGGCTTCGACCTGGACGGCGATCTCGACGTGCTGCGGGCGCTGTACCGGCTCGGACTGCGGGTGGTACAGCTGCCGGCGCACAACTGGTCGAACGAGTTCGCCGACTCCTGCTGCGCCCCGGCCCGCTGGAAGGGCCTCAACGCACACGGTCGCGCCGTCGTCCGCGAGATGAACCGGCTGGGCATGGTCATCAACGTGTCGCACGCCTCCGACGAGACGCTGGCGCAGGCGCTCGAGGTGAGCACCGATCCGATCGTCGCCACGCATCACGGGTTGCGCAGCCTCAACGACATCCCGCGCAACATGCCCGACGACCTGCTGAAGAAGCTGGCCGCCAAAGGCGGTGTGATCGGGTTCCACATCGGCAACGCCTTTCACAACCGCCGGCAGTTCGAATGGCTGTCCAAGCACACCGGCAAGCCGTTCTGGGATACCTCCGAGGTCGCGGCAGAGAAGGCACGGCTGCCGATCGCCGAGATCGACACGCGTCTGGCGCCGCAGTTTCCACTCGTCGAGGCCCGCGTACCGGAGGACCTGCTGCTCACGGTGGACGAGTGGGTGGGCGTCGTCGATCGCGCCATCCAGCTCGTGGGCGAGGATCACGTGGCCCTCGGCACCGACTTCGACGGCGGCCCGACGCCGCCGCGCGGCATGCGCGATGTGCGCGACCTGGCGATGGTCACCGACGCGATGCTGCGGCGCGGCTATTCGCCGGAACGGATCAGGAAGTTCCTCGGCGGCAACCTCCTGCGCGTCTTCACGCAAGTCACCAGTAGATCTAGTAAGTAGACGCAATCATGGCCAACACACAGAACGCGATCGGTTCGGAGTTGACGCGACGCCAGATGCTGGGCGCGACAGGTATGGCTGGTCTCGCGGCCTTCACGGGCCTGACCTCCACTGCGACGGCGCAGACCCCACAGAAGCGTCCGCGCATCGCCTGTCTCGTCAGCTTCTGGGGCGCCACGCGGTCGCACGCGGACTGGATCGTCACCAAGCTGATCGACGGGTACTGGTGGCAGGGTGCCCACATGGACTCGCGGGTGGAAGTGGCGTCGGTCTACTTTCACCAGAAGGCGACGAGCGGGCTGGGGCAGAAGGTGTGTCAGGCCAAGGGCATTCCCGTCTTCGACACGGTCGGCGAGGCCGTCACGCTCGGCGGCAAGACGCTCGCCGTCGACGGGGTGGTCATCGTCGGGGAGCACGGCGAGTACCCGACGAACCTGAAGGGGCAGTGGCTCCTGCCGCGCTGGTGGATCTACGAGAAGG
>DATJTM010000340.1:0-7456 GCA_035503395.1 Luteitalea sp. | reverse complement strand
CGCCAGCCCGGTCAGCAGCGGACGCTTGAAGCGCGCTCCGACCCACGCGAACACGGCGCCGTACGCGGCGAGCCCGAGGACGATGACGATCAGATCCTTGACCAGGTCCGGGAACCCGCTGGCCAGCGAGGCGCCGCCCCGCGACAGGATCAGCAGGTACACCAGCACCACCGACGGCAGCACCACCGCCACCGTGCACACCAGGTACGCCAGGTACTTGCCGAGCAGCACCGCGCCACGTGGGATCGGACGCGAGAACAGGTAGGTGATCGTCTTGTCCTCGACCTCGTCGGCCATCAGCGAGGTGCCGTAGAACACGGCCAGCACCGGCACCGTGAAGCGCAGGTAGAACACCCACACCATCAACCCGAAGATGGCGCCGCTGCCCACCTTCACGCCGTCGATCTGCACGCCACCCCCGTCGGCGAACAGGTCGATGAGCCGCACCATGACCGCAATCAGCAGCGGCCCGCCGACGACGAGGGCCATGAACACCGTCCGCCGCGACCACAACATCTGGTCGAGGGACAGGTCGAAGATGCGGAGGGAGGCATTCACCAGCGACAGGCTCGGCGCTGCGCGCCTCGCCTCGGAGCGGGAACCGGGAACCGGGCCACTTTCGCCGGGTACCGGGTACCGGGTACTGGGTACTGCGTTCCCACTCGTGGACGTGGCGGCTGATTCGCCCGGGTTCTGGGGCACGTTCAAGTTCTCCGACTCAGGCATCACCAGTGCTCACGTCAGGGCCATGTCGCCCCTGACCACGTATCGCGAACTCGAAGCCTGGCAGCACGCCATGGACCTTGCCGTCCTTGTGTTGCGAGCCGCCCCCGCACTGCCATCCGATGAGCGCTTCGGCATCGGGTCGCAGCTACGGAACGCCGCTGTCTCCGTACCCAGCAACATCGCGGAGGGCTACGGGCGTGGCTCGCGGCCAGACTACCTGCGCTTCCTGCACATGTCTCGCGGTTCCCTCAATGAAGTCACCACACTGTTCCTTCTGATCGAGCGACTGTCCTATCTGCCGCTCGATACCCTGCCACCGCTCTTCGCGACCGCTGACCGCGTTGGCGCGATGCTTCACCGACTGATCCGGTCCCTCGAGGTACGTTGACGGCACCGAGACGGCTCTGCCGCAGAGCCTTCGAGCGACTTCAGGCTCCGACCCCGGTACCCGGTACCCGGTACCCCGTACCCGACTCTGGTTCCCACCGTGAATCCGCCCTTCCGGTTCCCGTTCATTTCACCAGATAGCCGAAAACGGCGGCGAGATTGTCATCCGGCGACGTGACCTCGTCGATCCGGCCGAACGTCTCGTGGGCGGCGAGCAGGGTCAGCTGCGTGTAGAACACGTCCGGCTGATCGGTCTCGACGACGAGCGCGTCGGCCTCGAAGCGCAGGCTGCGGACGTAGTCGTACGACAGACACTCGCGGGCCAGTTCGCGTGGGCGTTCGGCGCGGATGTGGACCGTGTGCGGGTGGTGGTCGATCAGCGCTCGGATGTCGTGGACGTCGCCTTCGGCCAGGATGCGGCCGTTGTTGATGAGGAGCACGTTGCTCGTCATCGACTCCACTTCGTGCAGGATGTGACTCGACACCAGCACGCTGCGGCCGTCGCGGGCCCAGTCGCGGATGATGCGGATCGTCCGGCGCCGCATCAGGGGATCCATGCCGGTGAGCGGCTCGTCGAGGATGAGCAGTTCGGGGTCGTGCACCAGCGCCTGTGCCAGCTTCACGCGCTGCCGCATGCCCTTGCTGTAGGCGCCGATCTTCTTGCCCGCGGCCGGCATCAGGTCGACGGCGTCGAGCGCGCGGGTCGCGGCGTCCTTCGCCTCGGTCGACGAATAACCGTTCAACCGCACGAGCGCCGCCACCCAGTCGAGGCCGGTCATCCGCTCGTAGAAGCTGTCCTGCTCCGGGCAGAAGCCGATGCGCGTGTAGGCGGCCGGGTTGTTCCAGATCGGCATGCCCATCACCGTCACGGATCCCTTGCTCGGCTTGAGCTGCCCCGTGATCAGCTTCATGAACGTCGACTTGCCGGCGCCGTTGGGGCCGAGCAGGCCGGTGATGCCCGGGGGAATCGTCACCGTGACGTCGTTCAGGCCGATGACCTGCCCGTACCACTTCGAGACGTGCTCGGCGGTGATGATGGCCGCGCTCATGCCACCACCTCCACGCCCCGCACGCGCCGCTCGAGCACCGACGCCGAGACGACGATGACGGCCATCAGCACGAGGAAGGACACGGCGACGGGCGTCTGGTGCCGCGGCGTCTGACGGAAAATCAGGTCGCCCACCTGATCGAGACTCGCCTGTACCGACACCCACGAGATCGCCGTGCTGCCGGTGATGAAGCGCAGCGCGTTGAACATCGCATCCGAGAAGATCAACAACCCCGCGAACAGGATGCCGACGAAGCGGCTGCTGCGCGACAGCGATGACAGCGCCGTCATGCCGAAGGTGATGACCAGCACGGTCAGCGCGCAATAGAGCGTCACCGACGCGATCAGCGACGAATTCGCCTTGATGAACGTGAAGCTGCCCGAGAAGGCGATTTGCAGCAACAGCAACAGGATGCCGGGCAGCCAGGTGACGGCCAGCAGCAGCACCGCGAGAATCGACATCTTGCCGAGGATGTATTCGGCCCGCGTCACCGGCTTGGACAGATAGAGCTGCAGCGCGTTGGCGCGTCGATCGTTGGCGATCAGTCCCGACCCGACGTACACCGTGATCAGGAACACGAAGATGCTCTGCTGCGAGAGGAAGTCGCGAAAGGTCTGCGGCGTCGCCTCGAGGAACGTCGCCGCCTGCGAGAAGTTGGTGGCCAGGAACAACTGGCTGGCGCGGACGATGAACGGAATCCACGCGATGATCAGCAGCGCCAGGAAGGCGCGTCGCCGCAGGAAGTCCATGAGCCCGGCTCGCGCAATCACCAGCCAGGCGCTGCGCACCGGCCGCTTCTCGCCGGTGTAGCGCCGGTACGACTGATCATGAATGGGCACGGCCGCCTCCTTCGATGGCGTCGATGAAGACGTCCTCGAGCGTCGGGACGCTCGGCCGCAGGTGACGCACCTGCATGCCCTGCGTGGCCGCCAGCGCGAACACGTCGCGCGCCGACCGGCCGGCCGGCACCAGCACGCGCATCACGTCCTCGTCGGTGCCGTGCGCTTCGAGTCCCTCGCCGCGCAGCACCTCGACGAAGCGCGGCAGGTCGCCCTTGATGCGCAGCTCGAACACGCTCCCGCCGCTCCCCTTCAGCGTCGCGATCGGTCCCTGCGTCGCGACCCGGCCCTTGTCCATCACGATGACGTGGTCGCAGGCGTGCTCGACGTCGGGCAGCAGGTGCGAGCACAGAATCAGGTTGACCCGCTTGTTGTGGCCGAGGTCGTGGATGAGGGCCAGCATCTCGTCGCGGCCCTTCGGGTCCATGCCGTTGGTCGGTTCGTCGAGGAACAGCAGGTCGGGGTCGTGGACGAGCGCCTGGGCCAGCTTGATGCGCTGCTTCATGCCGGTCGAGTAGGTCTCGACCTTCCGGTAGCGCGCTTCGCCGAGACCGACGTAGTACAGCACTTCGTGGGCCCGCTGCATCGCGTCGACCGGCGGCAGCCCGGAGAGCTGGCCGCAGTAGGCCACGAAGGTCACCGCGTTCATGCCGGGGATGTGCGAGTCGTTCTCCGGCATGTAGCCGATGCGGGCCCGGATCTCCGACGCCTTGTGCCGCACGTCGAGCCCGAGCACGCGCATCTCGCCGTGGGTCGGAATCACGAACCCGAGCAGCGCCTTGATCATCGTGCTCTTGCCAGCCCCGTTGGGACCCAGCAGGCCGACCGCACCGGGCGGGAACTGCACCGCCACGCGCGAGAGCGCCTCGTTCTTCCCGTAGACGACGCTCACGTCGTCCAGGGCCACCACTGCGGAGGAATCAGGTGTGGACACGGGATCAGTTCGAGAAACGGAGACCGGGTACCGGGTACCGGGTACCGGGTACGGGGTACCGGGTTCGGGGTACCGGGTACCGGGTACGGAGGGGGTGCGCAAGAAGGGTCGGCATCGGGTGCGGGCCTCGGGCTGGCCGGTTACAGCCTACATACGGACCGGGACCAACCGCGGTTCAGGACGGGCCAGTGGTGCAAAGTCGAAAGTCTGAAGTCGAAAGTCAGAAGATCCAAGGCCGAGGGCCCAAGGCCCAAGGCCCGAGCGTCAGGGTGCGGGCGTTCCACGGAGTCCAAGGTCGTCGGCCCGCTCGCGGAGCGACTCGATGACGTTCGCGATGTGAGTTTCGATCGGGAGGCCGAGTTCGTCGGCACCCCGCTGCAGGTCCTCGCGGGAGACGGCCTTGGCGAAGGCCTTGTCCTTCATCCGTTTCTTCACCGAGGGCGCTTCGAGGTCCATCACGCTCTTGGACGGGCGGACCAGCGCCGCCGCGGTGACGAACCCCGACATCTCGTCGCAGGCGTACAGCGACTTCTCGAGCAGGCTGTCGCGGGTGACGCCGCTGTAGTCGGCGTGCGACAGGATGGCCCGTGTCACCACCTCCGGATAGCCGTGTCCCTTCAGGATCTCGACGCCCTTGTACGGATGCACGTCGAGCGACGGCCACTGCTCGTAGTCGAAGTCGTGCAGCAGCGCGGCGACGCTCCACAGCGCCTCGTCCTCACCGAATCGACGGGCGTAACCGACGACCGCCGCCTCGACGGCGTAGGCATGACGGCGCAGGCTCTCGCCCTTGGTGTACTCGTGCAGCAGCGCCAGCGCCGCATCGCGATCGGGCGTCCAGCTCACGCGCGCGATCCTTTGGCAACCAGATACACGGGGACGCCGGCCAGCACGATCGCCAGCCCTGGCCACGTCGTCGCCGGCCGGTACGCGAACAACACGAACAGGATGGCGGCCGCACCGACGATGTAGAGGGCCGGAACGACCGGGTAGCCGAAGGCCCTGTAGGGGCGCGGGGCATCCGGACGGGTGACGCGCAGGCGGAAGAGGCCAGCCACGGTGAGGGCGTAGAAGATCAGCGCTGCCGAGATCACGTAGTCGAGCAGGTTGCCGTACAGATTGCCGTAGCGGCCCGTCGTAGCGTCGTACGTGCGCGGCAGCACCAGCATCACGGCCCAGAGCCCCTGGAGCACGAGTCCGAACGCCGGTACCTGCTCGGCGTTCAGTTCACCGGCCCGCTTGAAGAAGAGGCCGTCGCGCGCCATCGCGTAGTACGCCCGGGCGCCGGCCAGCACCAGCCCGTTCACGCAGCCGAACGTCGAGACCATGATCGCCGCGGCCATCACACCGGCGCCGAAGCCAGGAAACACCGTGTTCAGCAGCAGCGTCGCCACGCGGTCGGACGGGGCCGTCTGAATCGAGGCCAGTGGCAGCGAGACCAGATACGCGACGTTGGACAGAACGTACAGGCCGGTCACGATGCCAGTGCCGAGCACCATCGCCAGCGGCAGTGTGCGACGCGGATCCTTCACCTCGCCGGCGGTGAAACAGATGTTGTTCCAGGCGTCCGACGAGAACAGCGACCCGGTCTGCGCGATGCCGATCGCGACGAACAGTCCGAACGCCGTCGCCGCCGTGAGGCCGGGCGCCAGTTCGACGTTGCCGCGCGGCGTCCAGAGATCGCCGAAGTTGGCACTCACCGCCTCGGCGTTCCAGCCAAGCAGCAGGCCGGCGGCGATCAGCAGCACGAGCGCACCGGTCTTGGCGGTGGTGAAGACGTTCTGGATGATCTTGCCGTACTCGAGGCCGCGGGTGTTGCTCCACGTGAGCAGCCCGATCAGGAGCACGCCAAGCAACTGCGCCGTCGACAGCGACAGGGCGTATCCACTCGCGATGTGGATTGGCGCGATCAGGTACTGATCCTCGGCGATCGCCGGCACGAGCACACCCGTGAATCGCGCGAACGCCACCGCCACGGCGGCGATGGTGCCGGTCTGGATGACGGTGAACAGCGTCCAGCCGTAGAGGAAGCCCCACAGCGGCGAGAACGCCTCGCGCAGGAAGACGTATTGGCCGCCGGCCCGCGGCATCATCGCGGCGAGTTCGCCGTACGCCAGAGCGGCGCCGACCGTGAGTACGCCGGTCAACAGCCACGCCATCAACAGCCAGCCGGGGCTGCCGATCAGGCGGGCCATGTCGGCCGACACGATGAAGATGCCCGACCCGATCATCGAGCCGACGACGACCATGGTGGCGTCGTACAGCCCGAGACCGCGCTTGAACTCGCTGTCGAGTCCGGCGTCGCGACCTGCCGCCGGCGTAGTCGTCTGCATATGAGAACGGGACTATACAGTACGGCCCCAGCCTCCCCGGCCACACGGTGGGCTCGGGCCGCAGTCATGCGGCAATGCGGAAAGGCCGGATGTCGAGAGCTGGCTGTCACCAGGTAGGGCCCGTTGTCTCAACGCGGCCCTTCGGCCGGGCCGGGCTGGGACCCGCCTTCGGCGCGCCAGGCAGCCGCCCTCTTCAGAATCGCGGACTGCCGACCGCCGACTGCCGACTGCCGTCGGTGTGCTACCAGTCCCTCGCCATCGATTCCGCCTTGCGCAGCACCTCGGTGGCCTTGTCCGTGAGGTCGAACGGCACCAGGCCGTCGAAGGGCACCCACTCGGCCTCCGACACGTCGTCGCCAGCCTGCAGCGCTCCCCCTGTTGATCGACAGAGGTAGTCGACGAGCACGAAGTGGTACTTCACCCGGCCCGTCTCGTCGCGCAGGATGCGGTCGAACACCTCGATGACGGGGCCGACCTGCACTTTCAACCCGGTTTCCTCGAGAAGTTCCCGCGCGACGCCCTCCTCGAGAGGCTCACCGACTTCCAGCGTGCCGCCGGGGATGCTCCAGCGCCCGGCGAGCGGCTCGTACTTCCGCTTGATGAGGACCGTCCGGTCGCCGTCGACGATGACGCCGCCGACGCCGACGATGGGACGGGCGGGATAGAGACGCTGGGACATCGCCGCCCAGCGTACCCGACCTTGCGGGGCCGTATATGCTTGAAGGTCGATGCCCCTGGTCCGTCCTGTCTGCCCGCGGGTGCCCCGATGAAGCGGGTGCTCGTCGTCGACGACAACACCGATTCGGCCGAAAGCCTCTCGCTGCTGCTGGAGTTGATGGGACACACCGTCCGGACGGCGCACGACGGCGAGCAGGCCCTGGAAGAAGCCGAGGCTTTCCGGCCCGAACTGGTCCTGATGGACATCGGCATGCCGCGCATGGACGGCTACGAGGCGGCGCGTCGACTGCGCCAGGCGTCGTGGTCGGCCGAGACCGTCCTCGTCGCCCTCACCGGCTGGGGCCAGGACGAAGACAAGCGTCGCAGCGAGGATGCCGGCTTCAACCATCACCTGATCAAGCCGGTCGACCCGGCCGCCCTCGAAGTCCTCCTCGCCCAACCCGAACCGTGACCGCGGCCGCAGCCTCGAATTACGATGCTGCGCACATGCCCTGCTGGCGGACGCTCGGA
>DATJTM010000339.1:0-15237 GCA_035503395.1 Luteitalea sp. | reverse complement strand
GCCGGTCGTAGGGCGCCATCGCCCGGTCGATGCGGGGACCGGTCAGGGCCAGCAGCCAGCGGAGGTCGGCCTGCGTCGCGAAGTGCCACGTGGGTCGCAGGACGTGCGTCCGGAGCAGGCGTCCCTCGTCGAACGCGGCGGCGACCGCCTCGTCGCCGACGCCCTCGAGCCGGAGCCCCAGCGCCCACCGGGCC
The DNA here is from genome assembly GCA_035503395.1 of Luteitalea sp. Classification (GTDB taxonomy): domain Bacteria; phylum Acidobacteriota; class Vicinamibacteria; order Vicinamibacterales; family Vicinamibacteraceae; genus Luteitalea. Next base: position 15,043 of record DATJTM010000339.1, on the reverse strand, counting down.
GGACCGTATTCCTGCGCCTGGACGGCGCCGAACCAGCTGACAACGTCCTCAGGACGCGTCCAGCGTCGTCTGGTGAGCCCCTGGGCAACGAGCCGCTGGCGGACGGCAGTGAGGACGTCCGGAGGGCGGGGAACCAGTCGCGGCATGGTCGCGTCATTCTGCCCAGCCGGCCGCGACTTGACCAGTCGTGTCAGCCGGCCGCAAGAAGCTCGAGCATACGGAGGCTCAGCCATGCCACAATCTCCGGGCTGCCCCACAGGCCTCGGGTAACCCCCAGAGGCAAGGATTTGCGCCGATGACAGGTGCCGGCCTGCCAATGCCCCCCGACAGCACGACGGTCGTGAGCGCCGTGCTGGAAGCGATTGCGGAGGGGCGCCCGCTGCGCGATGTGCTGGATGCCATCGCCCGCGGGCTCGAATCGATCGTCGACGGCTGGCGGGTGTCCATCCTGCTCGTCGCCGCCGATGGCGAGACGCTCCACCACGGGGCAGGCCCCAGTCTGCCTGCCGAGTACCTGGAGCTGATCGACGGACTGAAGGCCGGACCGGCGGCCGGGTCCTGCGGCACCGCGGTGCACCGCCGCCAGCCCGTCATCGTCGAGGACATCGAGACCGACCCGCTGTGGGAAGGCTATCGGGCCCTCGTCACGCCGTATGGCCTGCGCGCGTGCTGGTCGGTCCCGGTCATCGACGCTCGCGGCGTCGTGCTGTCGACGTTTGCGGTTTACCATCCAACGCCCGCCCGCCCCACCGAGGAAGAACGTGCGCTCATCATTCGGTTCGCCCATCTCGTGCGTGTCGCGATTCAGCACGACCGCACGCAACGCGAACTGATGGCCAGCGAAGCGCAGTTCCGCGCCGTGTTCGAGGATGCCGCGTTCGGGCTGGCGGTGGCCGACCTGTCGGGCCGGTTCACGCACGCCAACGCCGCCTTCCAGGCGATGCTCGGCTACGACCAAGACGAACTGCGCCAGCGGCGCATCGCCGACGTCACCTTCCCGGACGATCTGCCGGAGAACGAGCGTCTGCTCGAAGAGTTGCGGCGCGAACAGCGCTCCTCCTTCGTGATGGAGAAGCGGTACGTCGCCCGCGACGGGCGCGTGTTCCCGGCCCGCATCACCGTGTCGGCCCGGCGCGACGCCGACGGGCGCGTGATGGAAGCCATCGCGATTGCCGAGGACATCTCGCGCCAGCGTGCGGCCCAGGAGGAACGCGAGCAGCAGGAACGGTTGCTGCGGATGGCGTCGCGCGTCGGTCAGCTCGGCGCGTGGTCGCTGGAAGTGCCGGCCTACACCATGCAGCTCTCCGACGAGGCCCTCGCCATCCGCGGGTACCCCTCGGGTGCAGTCCCCACTCCAGTCGACCTCGCCGCCCAGTTCGACGACACGTTCCTGCCCCAGTTGCAGTCGGCCGCCCGAACCTGTATCAGCGACGGCACCCCGTTCGACGAGGAAGGTCGCCTGACGACGGCGCGCGGCGACCAGCGCTGGGTGCGCACCATCGGTGAGGCGGTGCGTGACCAGCATGGCGCGATTGTCCGGCTGCAAGGCGCGATGCAGGACGTCACCGATCGCAAGCAGCTCGAGCAGCAGTCGCTGCGCTCGCAGCGCCTCGAGAGCATCGGCACGCTGGCCGGCGGTATCGCCCACGACCTGAACAACGTGCTGACGCCCATCGCCATGGGCGTCAGCCTGCTGAAGGCCGACGAGCGCGACCCGGCCCGCTGTCAGCTGCTCGGAATGATCGAAGCCAGCGCCGGACGCGCTGCCGACATGGTGCGGCAGGTGCTCTCGTTCGCCCGTGGTGTCGAGGGCCAGCGCACCACCGAATCGCCCGCGACGTTGCTGACCGAAACGGCATCATTGCTCGCCGACACGCTGCCCAAGCACATTCGCCTCGAGCTCTACGCCGCCGACGACGTGTGGCCGGTGCTCGTCGATCAGACCCAGATGCAGCAGGTGCTCGTGAACCTGTGCGTCAACGCCCGCGACGCGATGAGCCACGGCGGCACGCTCACGATGCGCGCCGCCAACCTCGTGATCGACGGCCGGACGCCGCGCCAGGAACTGGCGCCGGGGCGCTACGTGCGCTTGAGTGTCGAGGACACCGGCGAGGGGATCCAGGCCGACGTGCTCGACAAGATCTTCGACCCGTTCTTCACGACCAAGCCGACCGGGCTGGGCACCGGCCTCGGGCTGTCGACGTCACTGGGGCTGGTCCGCGGGCACGACGGCCGCATCGACGTGCGGAGCACTCCCGGTCGGGGCAGTTGCTTCGACATCACCCTGCCTGCCGCCGATCCGGCGCCCGTGAGCCAGGCGGCCCCGGTCGCGGCGCCCGTCGTCGCCGACGGCAAGGGCACGGTGCTGATCGTCGACGACGAGAGTGCGGTGCGCCTCGTGTCGCGCCACGTCCTGGAAGGTGCCGGCTATGCCGTCGTCGAAGCCAACGACGGCGAAGAAGCGGTCGCCGTGCTCGACCAACACGAAGGCGCCATCGCCCTGATCCTGACCGACATGATGATGCCGGGCATGGACGGCCCGGCCCTCGCGCGCCTCGTCAGGGCACGGTGGCCGAACGTGCCGGTCATCGGCATGAGCGGCCTCGGTGCGGCCGATCGGTTCAACACGGAAACACTCGGCGTCCGTGCGTTCCTGCCCAAGCCATTCACGCCCGACGCACTGCGCGCGGCGATGCGATCGGTGCTCTCGTGAGCGGTTCCGCATCGACGGCGGCATCAACGGGCGACATATTGGCCTACTGAAGAGCAAAAGTTACCCGACACGACGCCGTTCGCGCCGTCGCCTCTCGAACACCTAGGCGAGTCAGCAGTGACAACAGCATAGGTTTCGAAGGAGTTCGAGTCAGTGGCCGGCCGGGCCTCGGCTGGCACGCTTCCTGCCACCTCGACGGGTTGCGTCACGCAGGGTGGCGTCATCGTCACGGCACTGGTCACACGGGAGGCACGACCCGACATGTTGCCCACGCGCACTCGACCGGTCGTCGCGCTGTTCAACAGCAGCGACGACCTGCTGGAACTGCTCCGGATGCTCTTCGAGGAGCACGGCTTTCTTGCCGTGACCGGCCATGTCAACGACCTCCGCAAGGGCACCCTCGACCTGCAGGCATTCGTTGCCCACCATCGACCGTCCGTGGTGCTCTACGACCTGATCCCGCCGTTCGAGCGGCAGTGGGCGTTTCTCGATCACTTGCGGGCGCATTCGGCGCTCAAGGACCTGCCGTTCATTCTCATGAGCACGAACGAACGACTGGCGCGCAGCCTCGCGAGCCGCGACGAACAGGTCATCGAAGTCGTCGGTCGTCCGTTCGAGTTCCCGTTGCTGCTCGACGCCGTCAAGCGGGCGATCGGCCAGGCCGCGGCTTGATTCGCCCCGTCACTGCGCGCGGATGGTCGCCGTGATGTCGGTCCGGAGGGCGCGCAGGATGGGCAGCGCGCACGCCAGTCCGGTGACCAGCAGGACGATCGCGGCCGGCAAGGCCAGCGCGCCCGGATCGCTCGTCGTGACCCCGAACAGCAACGCACCGACGTAGCGCTCCGATCCCATGCCGAGCAGCAGCCCGGCGACGCCGCCAAGTGTCACCATTGCCGTGACCCCGCCGGCCACGAGCGCGGCGATGCGTCGGGTTGGCGCCCCCAGCGCGAGACAGATGCCGATGTCACGCCGGCGCTGCACGACCACGTATTCGGTGACGCCGTACAGACCCACCGCCGACAACACCAGCGCGACGATGGCGAAGAATCCACCGAGCGTGGCCAGCAGTCGTTCCCGAACCGTCTGGGCGGCGACGACCGACTCCTGCGTCCGCACGCTGCTCACCGCAATCGCCGGCGACTCCTGCCCGACTCGTTGCCGGATGGCCATCGTCAGCGCCTGCAGGTCCGGGGTCGTGGTGCGGACGAGGAACGTCGCATTCAGCTTCGGCCGCGGCGTGGCGTCCTGCAGCAGGTCACGGAAGGGGACGTAGGCGACGGGCAATGCCGCTTCACGAAGGTCGCGATATCGCGCATCGGCGACGAGGCCGACGACCGTCATCGCCTTCCGGTCCCCGTTGCGCCACGGCAGGTGGAAGGTGCGCCCGACCGGATTGGCCCCGCGGTAGTACGCGCGGGCGAACGCTTCATTGACCACGACGGGCCCCGGCAACGTCTCGCCGGGTCGAATGTCACGGCCATCGCGCCAGGCGATCCCGATGGTGTCGAGATAGCCGGGGCCGACGGCGCGCATGAAGAGGCGTGGCTCGGCCGGCGGGGCGCCGTCAATCGAGATGAAGTTGTTCCAGTTGCTGCCGTCCAGCAGGCTCTTGTCGCCGAGGGCCGCCTTGTCCACCCCGGGCAGTCCGGCAAGCGCAGCGGCGGCCCGCTCCCACTCCTCGACCGGGCGTGGAGTGGCCGCGATCGCCTGCACGGCCAGTAAGCGTTGGGGCACGAATCCGAGTGGCTGCCGGGCCAGCTGGTCGAGCGTCGTGACGAGCAGGCCGCCGACGAACACCACGAGCACGCAGAACGCGACCTGCACCGACACGAGACCGAGCATCACCCGGCGATAGGAGCGTGGTGTGTGCCCGCCCTGCAGCGCCGCGGCTGGCGTGACGCGGAGCGCGACGAGGGCCGGGGCCAGGCCGAACAACATGGTGACCGCCAGGGTGAGCGCCGTGCCGAACGCAGTGCTGCGGATGTCGAGTTGCAGGGCCAGCCACGCCGGATCGTCGGCGACGTTGACGCGCGCGACGACCGCCGGGCCCGCGACCGCGGCGAACCCAATCGCGAGCAGCGAGGCGAGCAGGCCGATCCACGCGCACTCGGCCAGCACCAGTTGCAGCACGCTGCGGCGACCGGCGCCGAGCGATACCCGCAGCGCCAGTTCGCGCGCCCGCGCCGCGGTGCGGGCGATCATCAGGTTGCCGACATTGGCGCAGGCGACGAGCAGCACGAGGCCGACGAGCAGCGCCACCGCACCGAGGCCGCGACGATAGCGTTCCTGCATGCCCGAGACGCCGGACGGCGCAGGATCGAGACGGACCTGTTCGGTCAGCAGACGCTGACGCAACGGCTCAGGGATACCGGTGAACGTCGGCGATCGGAACAGCTGATAGGCCGTGAGCTGTGCCTGTATCTGGTCGCGGATGCTGGCGATCGACACGCCCGCATCCGGGATCACCAGCACCCGGGCCCAGCTCGAGCCCAACTCCGCGGCACTCGGATGCGCGGCGGCCGGCAGCCACACGTCGATGCTCAGGCCGGGTTCCACGCTCGTGAATGGCGCGGCGGCCACGCCGACGATCTCGAAGGTGGTTGGACCAACCCGCAGGCTGCGGCCGATGACGCCAGGGTCGCGGCCGAAGCGGCGCGACCAGTAGCGGTCGCTGATCACGGCGACCAGCCGGGGGGTGGCAGTCTCGTTGTCTGCCGCCGTCAGCAGTCGTCCGGTCGAGGGACGCAGGCCGAAACGCTCGAAGAAGTCGCCCGACACGTACTGCAGGTACGCCTTCTCGATGTCCTGATCGCTGCCGAACGTGATGTCCGCCGAACGCGACGTGTAGGACGCCGCGACCAGACTGGCGCCACTCACCGCGGCTTGCATGCGCAGGTACAGCGGGTACTCTACGCCGTCGAAGGCCCGCGGCGGTCCGTCGGCGCCGTGGCTCTCCCGCATCACCACATGCAGGCGCGCGGCGTCGCGCACCGGCAGCGGCCGGTACAGCAACGCGTCGGTCACCGTGAAGGTGGTGAGGCAGGCGCCAACGGCGAGCGCCAGCGAGACGATCGCGGCCCCTGACCGCAGTTTCGCGCGCGTCAGCTGTCGCCAGCCATAGGCTGCGTCGCGCGCGATCTGATCGAGCGTCGGAAACGTCCACACGTCGCGTGTGTGGCTCCTCACGGCCAGCGGGCTGCCGAGATCGCGACGGGCCGCCGCCGCGGCCTCGTCGGGTGTGAGCCCCCGCTCCTCGACCAGCCGCGCCGCTTCTTCCTCGAGATGGAAGCGCATCTCGTCGTCCAGGTCCTCGGTGTACTGACGACGACGCGCGAGCGCGCGCAGGCGGTAGGCGAGCCAGCGAAGACGATCCACGCTACGACTCCTGCCGCTCGGCGGTGAGGACCCGTCCGATGGCGAGCGACACCTGCTGCCACCGTGCCTGTTCGGCCGTCAACTGGCGTCGCCCCGCGGGTGTGAGCCGGTAATACTTGGCCCGCTTGCCCTTCTCGGAGACGGCCCATTCCGCCGTGAGCCAGCCGCGCGCTTCGCCGCGATGCAGCGCCGGATACAACGATCCGGTCTCCACCTGCAACACGGCGTCCGACGACTGCCGGATGTGGTGAGCGATGGCGTGCCCGTGGGCGGGCCCGAACACCAGGCTGCGCAGGATGAGGAGGTCGAGCGTGCCCTGCAGCAGGTCGGTCGACGACGATCGGTCGGTCATTGTGTAGACACCCTACGCCATGTGACGTAGACCGTCTACACAATGTTCCCGCCTCCGCCGCGGTGGGTTTCTTCACTGCGGCTACGGCGCGGCAGGCCCCTCGGCCGCGGTCGATCCTTGGCCAATTCGTCGCCGACCGACTTGTCGGTCGGAAGCGCGGCACGCGCTCACCGAAGGTAGCCGCCGGACTCTGTCCGGCGGTGACCCTCAGATGAGGGCTTTACCCCACGCCGCTAGCGCGCCAGCGCCGACGCGGCGCGTTCGATCTCGCCGGCGTAGCGTTCCAGCGTCGCCGCAACGATCGGAATCTGCTGCTTCGCCTCGTCCCAGGCCCGCTGCTCGATCGCTTCGCGGACGCCAGGCAACGTCTTCACGCCATAGCCGGTGTAGTAGCCGGGCGCGTAGACCTGGTGCTGGAACCACGGCCGACGCGGCAGGCCTTCCTTGCGAGTGAGTGCCCGCTCGGCCTGGAAGAGGATGGCGTTGGCCGGGCCGAGGACGCTCGCGGGGGCCGTCGTCGACGCACCGGCCGCGGCATCGAAGCGCCGCGCCGCGACCTTCAATCGCGCGACCGCCTCTCGCAGTGGCTCGAGGTCGAGGTCGGGCACGGCATCCTTCCTTGCCGGCGCCACGTACGTCTCGCCGGGATTGGCCGCCAGCTTGAACGTCCCATCGTCGACCCGCCGGTTGTGCTCGGTCGTATCGCTCTTCGTCGAGTCGAGCAGCTTCTCGATCTCGGTGACGTAGCTGCCGATGCGATCGGCGGAGCGGACGAACTCGAACGGCAGCAGATCGGCCTCGGACAGGCGGAGTACGGCACGGCCGCCGGCCTTGGCGAGCGCTGCGGCGTACGCGAGATCGGGATCCTGGAAGCGCAGGTAGTGGTCGACCGAGTCGTACACCGAGTGGTACTGACCGTATTCGCCTTCGCCGCCGAAGCCGATGTTCAGCGAGGCGATGCCGAGGTGCTGCAGGAACGGCGTGTAGTCCGACCCCGATCCGAGCGCGTCGATCTCGAAGCGCTTCTCGTCGCGCGCGAGTTTCCTGGCGCTTGCCGATCCGTTGAGGATCGTCCGTGCCAGGAGGCGATCGCCGACCGACCCACCCGACTTCGGATCCGGCACGTCGCGCGCGATCTCGTTGATGAAGCGCTCGAGGCTGTGCGACCCGCCGGCGTCGAAGAAACCGCGCGCGTTGCTGTCGGAATTGATGTACGCCACCACTTTCGCGCTGAGCGCGTCGGCATGGTCCTCGACCCACTCGGTGGACCCGAGCAGGCCGGGTTCCTCGGCGTCCCACGCCGCGAAGACGAGCGTCCGCCGTGGCTTCCATCCGGCCTTCACGAGCGTGCCGATGGCGCGGGCTTCCTCGAGCACCGCGACCATGCCGCTGGTCGGGTCGCTGGCGCCGGCCACCCAGCCGTCGTGGTGGTTGCCGCGCACGACCCACTGGTCCGGCAGTTCCGACCCGGGCAGCGTGGCGATCACGTTGTAGGCCGGCACCAGCTTCCAGTCGAATGCGAGCTTCAGGTGGACGCGGGCCGGGCCGGGGCCGATGTGATAGGTCGTGGCGAGGCCGCCGCGCCAGGCGGCGGGCGCGACCGGGCCGGCGAGTGCCTTCAGCAGCGGCAGCGCGTCGCCGTAGGAGATGGGCAGGACTGGAATCTTCGTGAGCGTCTGCGCCTTGGTGAACTCCGGCCGGGTCGCCGACCTGGTCGCCGCAACGCCGGGCGTCAGCGGGTCGCCGGGATACACCGGCATGTCGGCCACCGACCCGCGCTGCGCCGAATCCTCCGAGCGCCAGCCGCCCTTCGGATACACGTCACCCTGCGCGTATCCATCGTCACGCGGGTCGGAGTAGATCAGGCAGCCGATGGCGCCGTGTTCCGCGGCGACCTTCGGCTTGATGCCGCGCCACGATCCGCCATACCTCGCGAGCACGATCTTGCCCTTGACGTCGATGCCACGACGCTCGAGTTCCTCGTAATCGGCCGGCACGCCGTAGTTCACGTACACGAGATCGCCGGTGACCTCACCGTCGATCGAATACATGTTGAACGTCGGGAGTGCCTCGCCCTTCAACTTCGACACGGCGTCTTCGGGCAGCGCCGGCTCCGACAGGCGGGCCGTGAACTTCGTGGGCGCGACCAGCTCGACGACGCGGGTCAGTGGCGTCGGGAAGAGCACGTCGTACTGGGCGATTTCGACCTGATAGCCCCACTCGCGCAGGAGGCCGGCCATGAACTCGGCGTTGGCCTTGCCGTGTGGCGAACCGGCGTGGTGCGGGCGGCCGGCGATCTGCTTGAGCCAGGCCGTCAGGTTGGCCGTCGACAACTGCCCGTCGAAGCGGCGTTCGAGGTCGCGCTGGGCGTCGAGGCGGCCCGGCGCGAATCCATGGATGGGGGCCGCCGGCTGGGTCTGGGCGTGACCGCCCAGCGTCATCAGCAGGACACCGGCAGCGGGGAGCAGGAGCGCACGTCGCATGCGCGCCATTCAATCACGCGCCAGCCGCACTTCGCGACGGCACGCTCCGTCATGAAAGACAGGCTACAGGCCACGGCCTACAGCCTGCAGCCTACTGTGGACGTCGCCACTCGAAGACGGCGCGTTGTGCCTTCAGTGTCTCCTGCAGCTTCGCGCGATCGATGTCCTGGAGCGGCACCTTCGCATCGATCGCCATCTTGGCGGCGATGCCGGCGGCGTGGCCGATGATCATGTACTGCGGCTCCATGCGCAGCGTCGAATACGCGACGTGGCTGGCCGAGAAGCAGACGGGCACCAGCAGGTTGGTGGCCTCGGCCCGCTTCGGCAGCATGACGCGGTACGGAATCTGGTAGGGCGTCACCGCGACCTGCATGTCGCCTTCGTTCTCGACGAAGCCCTCGTCGTTGACGATGCGCTGGATGTTGTGGGAGTCGCTGTTGTAGGAGCCCATGCCGATCACGTCGGGCTTGGTGAGCTCCTGCTGGATGTCCTTCTGCGACATCACGTACTCGCCGACCATCCGGCGCGCTTCCCTCACGTACAGCTGGTGCGGCCAGTTTCCCGTGTCGGTGAATTCGTCCTTGCACAGTCCCCAGTCAGCTATCTCGGTGTGCAGTGGACGCGGCACCTGCGGATCGTGCTGCAGGAAGTAGAGGAAGCCCTGCACGTAGTCGACGTGGGCCTGCCAGATCTTCTCCCGGGTGGCGTAGTCGCCTTCCGGGTAGTCGTAGTTGCCGCCGATGTAGTCGGTGGAGAACGCGCCGTTGTTGTTCGTGTCGGTCTTGCCGTTCGGGATCGGGTCGGGCTTCATCACGTCCCACAACGTCCACGGCTGTTTGGTGCGGAACATCGGGTCGCCACCCGGGGGTGGCGCGGCCGGCGCCGGTGCGCCCTTCCGCTCGGCGACTGCCGCCTGCTTGATCGCATCGGTGGCGGCAAGCAGCCTGGCCAGCAGTGCGAAGCGGGCCGGGTCGTAGCCGGCCGGCTTCGGGAAGGCGGCGCGCTTCTCCGCCACCTTCGTCATGCAGACGCGGAAGTTGTAGGCCTGCACTTTCGTATCGGCCGACCCCGCCGGCTCGCGTTTGGCTGCCGATACTTCAGGGAGCATGGCCCCACCCGCACCGGTGGGTTTGATCTGGACCTGGAACTGATGCTTCGGCGTGCGGTCACGCACGCCCGCGAGTGACTCGCCGTACTTGTCGATCCCTTCACGGCCGACCGTGTAGGCGACGCCGGCCTGCGCCATCAGGTCGCCTTCGTAACTCGCGTCAGCGAAGATCTCGGCGGCGAACGTCGCGCCGTTCTCCAGCGCAATCGTCGTCACACGCGTGCCCTCGCGGGTCACGCCGGTCTTCTCGCGCAGGCGATGCCGGTAGAACACCTCGACGCCGGCCTCCTTCACGAGGTCCTTGAAGATGTCCTCGGCGACGTGCGGCTCGAGATACCACTGGATCGGGGTGCCGTACTTCTTGCCGGCTCGCTCGAAGTACTCGAGCGAATAGCCGCCGATGACCTCCTTCTTGCCGAAGTCGGTCCAGCCCAGGCCACCAGACACCATCCCGCCGAGGTGGTCGCGCGGCTCGAGCAGCGCCACCCGGGCACCCTGACGCGCAGCCGAGACCGCCGTCATCACGCCACCGGCGGTGCCGCCGTACACGACCACGTCGAAGCGGCGCGGCTGCGCCTGGCTGCTCGCCGGCAGGCTGGCGACCGCACACACCAGCGTCAGTGCGAGGCTCTTGAGTGCTGACATCACGGCTCCTGTTGTGGGTCGTGAGGTCCAGCGTGGACCGCGTACGCCCGCAAGCCGTCCACATCGTAGTCGCAATGGCCGCCGGTCGCGGTCTCCGGACGGCAGGAGGTTCGATAGGGATGTGGCGCCGCGTGTCCGCACGGGCGATTCGGTAGGGACGCGCCGCCGGCGCGTCCGCTCACGGCCGGCTCGGCGAGCCGGCCCTACCTACTGCAGCGGGCGCTATCTTCAGCGCGTCTTTCAGATCGTCACGCCGCCCAGGCTCTTGTACAGGGCGACGACCCGGATGAAGACGTCGGCTTCGGCACGGGCCACGGCGTCCTGGGCCGCGAGCTGTGTGCGCTCGGCGTCGAGCAGTGTGAGGAAGTCAGATAGACCCTCGCGGAAGCGGATGCGGGCGATGTTGGCGGCGCGCTCGCTCTCGCGCGCCTGGTCACCGAGCTTCACGAGCCGCGCCTGCTCTTCGCGATAGGCGACCAGTGCGTTCTCGGTCTCCTCGATGGCCAGCAGCACCGCCTGCTCGTAGGTCGCCAGCGACTCACGCGATGCGGCTTCGGCACCGCGCAAACGGGCGCGTGCGCTGCCGAGGTCGAACCCCGCCCAGCTGAGTGCCGGTGTCACCGCCCAGGCTCGTGAGTCACTCGTCCCGAAGACGCTGCCACGGCCGGCCAGCAATCCGAGGACGCCCGAGATGGTGACGCGGGGGTAGAGTTCGGCGGCCGCCACGCCCTCACGTGCGGCTGCCGCGGCAAGCCGACGCTCCGCCACACGCACGTCGGGCCGCCGGCGCAACAGCTGCCCCACGTCGCCGAGTGGCAGCTCCTTGGCCAGCACCGGATACGGCCGCGGCGCCAGGTTCACGGCGAGATCCGCCGGACGCACGCCGTTCAGCACCGCGAGCCGATGGATCGACGTCGCCACTCGCGCCCGCAACGGCGGGATGCTCGCTTCGATGGCGGCCACGCGCGCCGCCGCGCTCGCCACGTCCTGCTCCTCACCGATGCCGTTCGTGCGACGCACCTGCGTGAGGCGGAGCGTCTCGCGCTGGTTGGCGAGGCTGCGTTCGGCGACGGCCAGCTGCTGCTGCACGCCACGCAGGTCGAAGTACTCGCGAGCGACTTCCGCCGTCACGATCACCTTGATGTCCTCGAGCGAGGCGTCGAGCGATTCGGCATTGGCCTGCGCCGCACGGATCGCCGAGCGCACCCGACCGAAGATGTCGATCTCCCACGTCGCGTCGAACGCCGCGCGATAGGTGCTCGTCCGAATCGGCTCGTTGACGAAGCCCGGAATGGCCTGCTCCCGTCGATCCACCGACACGTTCACCGGGACCGTCGGGTACCGGTCCCGCCGCACATCGTCGAACACTGCCCGTGCCTGGTCGACGCGGGCGACGGCGGCCTTGACGTCCTGGTTGGCCGCCAGTGCCGCGTCCTGGAGCTGCACGAGCACCGGATCGTCGAACTGCGTCCACCACCTCGCGTCGTACGGCTGGGCCGAGAAGCCCTCGCCGGTGGCCTGGGCCAGCGTCGGCGGCGCCGTGTCGGGCGCGACGTACACACGCCGCTCCGCACACGCGGCCGTGAAGACCAGGGCCGCCACCACGGCTGCGAATGATCCGATACGCATGATCAGAGTCCCTCCGCGGGAGTCGGCAGCTCCGAAGGCGCCGGCTCCGCTGCGGGCTTGCGCGAGAACCAGCCGGCGATGCGGCCGACGTAGAGGAAGAAGACCGGCGTGAGGATCAGACCGAAGAAGGTCACACCCAGCATGCCGGCAAACACCGCGATGCCCATCGCCTGGCGAATCTCGGCGCCCGCGCCCGACGACAGCACCAGGGGCACGACGCCCATGATGAACGCCACCGACGTCATGAGCACCGGCCGCAGCCGCACGCGGCAGGCGTCGAGGATGGCCTGCAGCGGTGTCTCGCCCTCCTCCTGACGCTGCTTGGCGAACTCGACGATCAGAATCGCGTTCTTGCAGGCCAGTGCCGCGAGCACCAGGAAGCTCACCTGCGTGAACACGTTGTTGTCGCCGCCGGTGATCCACACCCCGACGATCGCCGAGCACAACGACATCGGCACGATGAGAATCACGCCAATCGGCAGCGTCCAGCTCTCGTACTGCGCGGCAAGCACGACGTACACGAGCAGTACGCACAGCGGGAAGATCCAGATCATCGTGTTGCCGGCGATCTCCTGCTGGTACGCGAGCTCGGTCCATTCGTGCGTGAAGCCACGCGGCAACCGCTTCTGCAGCACGTCGACGATCGCGTCCTGCGCCTGGCCCGAGCTGAAGCCCGGAGCCGGTCCGCCATTGATCTCGGCGGCCGGGAAGCCGTTGTAGTGCATCACCTGATCGGGGCCGTAGCCCTGCGACACGCTGACGAGCGATCCGAGCGGCACCATCTCGCCGTTGGCGTTGCGCGTCTTCAGCCGACCGATCTGCTCGGGCTGCAGCCGGAAGCCCTGCTCCGCCTGGACGTTCACCTGGTACGTCCGGCCGAATCGGTTGAAGTCGTTGACGTAGACCGACCCGAGATAGGCCTGCAAAGTCTCGAACACGTCGGTCAGCGGCACGCCGTAGGTCTTGGCGCGTTCCCGGTCGACCTTGGCGTCGATCTGCGGCACGTTGACCTGATAGCTCGAAAGCAGCCCCATCAGCGACGGCTGCTGCGACGCCTCACCGATCGCGCCCTGCACCTGCGAGTACAGCTCCTCGAAGCCGGCCCCAGCGCGGTCCTCGACGTACAGCTTGAAGCCGCCGACCTGCCCGATGCCCTGCACCGGTGGCGGCGGGAAGATCGCGACGAACGCATCCTGAATGCTCGCGAACTGCTGGTTCAGGTCGCCGACGATCTGATTGGCGCTGAGACCGTCGTGCGCGCGTTCGTCGGCGTCCTTGAGCACCACGAAGGCGATGCCGGCATTGGACGCATTGACGAAGCCGTTGATCGACAGGCCAGGGAACGAGATCGCGCTCTTCACGCCCGGGTGCTTCAGCGCAATCGCCGACATCCGCTGAATCACGGCATCGGTGCGGTCGAGCGTCGAGGCGTCCGGCAGCTGCGCGAATGCGACCAGATAGTCCTTGTCCTGGGTCGGCACGAAGCCGGCCGGCACACGCGAGAAGCCAAGCGCCGTCAGCCCGAGCAATCCGACGTACAGCACGATGGCCGCGACGCCGACGCGTAGCAGGCGCGCCACGCCGTTCGTGTAGCCGTTGGACATGCTGGTGAAGAAGCGATTGAAGCGCACGAAGAACCACCCGAACAGACGGTCGGCCACGCGCTGCACCACGTCGCGCTTGGCACCGTGCGGCTTGAGCAGCCGCGACGCCAGCGCCGGGCTCAACGTCAGCGAGTTGAACGCCGAGATCACCGTCGAGATCGCGATGGTCAGCGCGAACTGCCGATAGAACTGCCCGGTGAGGCCGCTCACGAACGCCGTCGGCACGAAGACCGCGCACAACACCAGCGCGATCGCGATGATCGGTCCCGACACTTCCTCCATCGCCTTGTGCGTCGCCGCGGTCGGCGACAGTCCCAGCTCGATGTGCCGCTCGACGTTCTCCACCACCACGATCGCATCGTCGACGACGATACCGATGGCCAACACGAGGCCGAACAGCGACAGCGTGTTGAGCGAGAAGCCGAGCGCCAGCATGATTGCGAACGTGCCGATCAGCGAGACGGGCACCGCGACGAGCGGGATGATCGACGCGCGCCAGGTCTGCAGGAAGATCAACACCACGATGACGACGAGCACGATCGCTTCGAACAAGGTGTGGACGACCGCGTCAATCGACTTCTGCACGTACACCGTCGGGTCGTATTCGATGCGGTAGTCGACGCCCTGCGGGAAGGCTTCCTTCAATGCCGCCATGCGCGTCCGCACTTCTTCGGACGCCTGCAGCGCGTTGGAGCCGGGGCGCTGCGAGATGCCGATAGCAACGGCCGGCTTGTTGTCGAGCAGGCTTCGAAGTGCGTAGCGGTTCGAGCCGAGTTCGACACGACCGATGTCGCGCAGCCGTGTGATCTGCCCCTGCGGCGTGGCCCGCACGACGATGTTGGAGAACTCCTCCTCGGTCGACAGCCGGCCCTGCGCGTTAATCAGCAGCTGGAACGTGGTGTCGGTAGGAGCAGGCGGTGCGCCCAACACGCCCGCCGCTACCTGCACGTTCTGCTCGCGGATGGCGCGCACCACGTCGGTGGCCGTCAGTTGGCTGGCTGCAAGCCGGTCCGGATCGAGCCAGACGCGCATGCTGTATTCGCCGGCGCCGAACACCTGCACGCTGCCGACGCCTTCGATGCGCGCCAGTTCGTCCTTGACCTGCAGGTGCGCCAGGTTGGACAGGTACAGCAT